>JBFKVO010000163.1:0-4085 GCA_041639095.1 Candidatus Limnocylindrales bacterium
CGAACATCTGGATCCCCGCCCGCGACATCGACGGGTACGTCATCGCGCCCGGCGCCTGGTTCGACTTCTGGGACGCGGTCGGTCCCGTCACCCGCGAGCGGGGCTATCGCGACGGCGGCGCGATCATCAACGGCAAGACCGAGCCGCAGGGCGCCCTCGCTGGCGGCATCTGCTCGTGCTCGACGACGCTGTTCAACGCGGCGGCGCGGGCCGGCCTCGAGATGGGCGCCCGGCGCAACCACTACTACTACATCGACCGCTACCCGCTCGGGCTCGACGCGACGGTGTTCAAGAGCAGTTCCGGCTCGGTCCAGACGATGTCGTTCCGCAACGACACCGGGAGCCCGATCCTCGTCCGCGGGTTCGAGATCAAGAACGGCTCGAAGGGCTACGTCCGCTTCGACCTCTACGGCGTGCCCGACGGGCGCACGGTCTCGTTCTCGAAGCCGATCGTGAAGGATGTGCTCCCGGCACGGGACACGACGGTCTACACCGACGCGCTGCCGGCCGGGACGTCGAAGCGGGTCGAGTACCCGGTCGATGGGAAGAAGGTCTGGGTGACCCGCACGGTCCGCGACGCGAACGGCAGGATCATCCACCAGGAGACGTACTACTCGAACTACGCGCGGATCACCGGGATCCTCCAGATCGGCACCGGCGGCTCGAAGCCCGCGCCGTCGCCGACCCCGAGCCCGACCCCGAGCCCGACGCCAGCCCCAGGCTGAGCGCTGCGCGCCGGCCGCTGGCGGCATCGTCCGAAGGCCCCTCGACGGGCACGGCGGAGCGCCGCGATGAGATCGGGAAGTGGTGGAGATGGGGGAGAGTCGAACTCCCCGTCCAGAACCCTTCGCCGGAGACCGCTACGAGCGTGTCCGATCGTTTTCGTCGACCGTCCGGGCGATGATCGGCAACCTCCCGGTCGGTCCAGTCACGTGTCTCTAGATCGAGCTTGTCCCCGGACTACGCGACGCTCGTCCGGGTCGCAGCCCCGCTGCATGACGCTTCCACGACCCGCGGGACGGAGGTCGCTTCCACGCTCACCTTACCGCCTAAGCGGCGAGGGCGAGAGTCGACTGCTTGTTGGCAGTTACTTCGATTTGCCGCCTGTTTAACGAGGCCTGACGGCACCTCGGCTCGCGCTCTCCGACAGCCAGGCCCTGTCGAAACCACACATCCCCACAGGACCGAACGCCCGTTCGGGCGCTCGGGACCATCGTACCCCGGAACGAGCGGACCGCCAAGCCATCGCCTTCCCGACTTGGACTGGTAGACTAGTCCATAGGCCGAACCTCCCAAGGACGGGGGACCCACCTCCCAGGGGCGAACCGCGACGGATCGCGGCGGCGGACCCGATCGCCGAGCCCGACAGCTCACCTCGCAGGCCGGACGGGCGGATTCGAGGTACGCGCGCATGGTGGGCTGGCAACGGGGATCCGACACGACGGGCGAGGCGCTGCTGCGCCGGAACCTGTCCTTCGACGTGACGGCGGCGATCGGCATCGGCTCGACGACGGCGCTCGTCGGCGCCCTGCTGCCGACGATCGCGCGCCAGAACGGGCTCGCGCCGCTCGAGCTCGCCGTCCTCGCCGCGGCGCCGTTCGTGGCGAACCTGCTCGGCGTGTTCGCCGGACGGCTCGGGCCGCGCACGGCGGTCCACCTGGGCCTCCTGCGGGCCGCCGGCGCCGCGCTCCTCCTCGCGCTCGTCCTGCCGCTGCCGACGGCGGTCCTCGTCGTCGCGGTCGCGCTCGGCTTCTGGCTCAGCATGAGCTTCGGGAGCCCGTTCCACCTCCGCCTGTGGGGGGCGATGTATCCGCCCCGGCTGCGCGGCCGGATCGTCGGCGTGCTCGGGACGAGCCGGGCTGCCGCGGCCGCGGTCGCGGCGCTCGGCGCGGGGATCGTCGCCGACCATCTCGGCGGACTCGCGGCGGTCGCGGTCGTCGGGGTCGTCGGGCTCGCCTGTTCGCTCGCGTATCTCGGCCTCCGCGTCTCGGTCCCCGCCGACGCGCGATCCTTCTCGGCTCGAGGGTCGCTGCGCGCGATCCGCGAGCGGCCGCTCCTCCGCGGACTCGTCCTCGCCCAGGCGTTCTACGGTGGCGGGCTCATCGCCGCGGCGCCGCTGTACGCCCTCGTCCACGTCGACCGGCTCGGACTGCCACTGTCCGCGGTCGGTGTCCTCGGGATCCTGACCGCGATGGCGACGACGGTCGCGTTCCTCGTGTGGGGTGCCGTGGCGGACCGCTTCGGGGCGTCCGCCGTCCTCGCCGTCGGGACCGCGTTCGGCCTCGGCGCGATCGTCGCCTACGCGCTCGCGCCCGCCGTCGCGGTGCTGTGGTTCGCGGCCGCCGCCGCGGGGATCGCGAGCGCGTCGGTGGACCTCGGGATCAGCACGTTCATCAGCGAGCGCACGCCGATCGAGGAGCGCGCCGCCGCGAGTGCCGGCCTCAACGCGATCACCGGCGCCCGGGGCATCGTCATGCCGTTCACGATGAGCGCGCTCGTCCAGGCCGGGGTCGTCGACGTGACGACGGGGCTCCTCGGCTGTGCTGCGGCGACCGCGGTCGGCGTCGGCCTGTACGTCCGCCTGCGCGTCGTCGCCCGCAGGGCGGATCGGCCCGGCGAGTCGCGGGCAGCCGCGCTTCCCGCCGCGACGCCCGCGCCGCCGTTCGTCGAGCCGGGCCTGCCGGGCGTGGCCGAGGAGCCGGTCGCGATCTAGGTGGGACCCGGTCAGCCGGGATCGGTCTCGCCGAGGACCTTCCGCAGCCCGGGAAGGACATCCCCGTCCCAGCCGGAGCTGTTGAGCCGCCAGCCCTCCGGCTCGGTGAAGCCGCTCTCGAACAGATGGAGGTCCGTCCCGCCGTCGTCGCGCGCGACGAACACCCACTGGGTGCGCAGCACGGTCGCGGCCGCCTCGAGTGGCGTCTCCGGTTCCGGGGTCCAGCGCCAGGCGAGGTACCGTTCCGGCTCCACGGCGTCGATGCGCATCGCGAAGCGCCCCATCCCGGGCCAGACCCAGGAACCCTGGCGGCCCTCCTCCAGCGGCACGGGTTCGTCCCCCGCCCACCAGCGGCGGAACTCGTCCGGGTCGGCGAAGGCCCGCCAGACGCGCGCCGGGGCGGACCGCAGCGTGTACGTCCGCCGGACGCCGGCTTCCCACGGCTCGGACGCGAGGTGACGGCTCAGACCCGAGGCGACGTCCAGCCAGCCGACGACGTTCCCGTGGCGCGACGCGCCGTCGCGGAAGCCGGTCTCGCGGATGTGCAGGATCGTCCCGCCGCCCGGACGCTCCACGATCGTCCACTCGGTGACAAGAGAGCGCGCCTCGTCGAGGTCGACGTCCGCATCGATCGACCCGCGGATCCGCAGATACCGACCGATGTCGACGGCCTCGACACGGACGACGAACCGCCCCGTGCCCTCCCAGGCCCACGAGCCCTCGGCGCCCTCCTCGATCGCGAGATCGGCGGTCACGCCGAACCACGCGCGGAGCTCGGCCGGGTCGGTCACGGCGCGCCACACGCGGTCCGGCGCAGCCCGGAGGAGGACCTCCCGCTCGATCGCCGGGATCGTCGTCGCGGTCTCGGGTCGCGTCATCGGGGTGCCTCCCATCCTGTCGCCGTCGCTGGGCCGCTCGCTTCCGAGTCGTCAGGGTGCGCCGGCTCGCCGAGGTGCCGGCGCAGGGCCTCGATCCGCTCGTCCCAGAACGCTGCGTACGGCCGCAGCCAGTCGTCGACGGCCCGGAGCGGCGCCGGGTCGAGCTCGTGGAGCCGCTGCCGCCCGACGCGGCGCGTCCGGACGAGGCCGGCACCGGCGAGGACGTCGAGGTGCTTCGTGACCGCCTGGCGGCTCATCGGGAGCCCGGCGCCGAGCGCCGCGATCGACTGGGGACCGCTCCCGCGCATCCGGTCGAGCAGGATCCGCCGGGTCGGTTCGGCGACGGCATCGAAGACGGCGGGATCGAGGGCCATCATCGCTGGATGATATGCAACCCGCAAGTTGCGTGTCAACCAGGGGGTTCCCCTCGGACCCCACGACGCCGCGGCCGGATGGCCGGTCACGGTCGCGGCTACGATTCGGCCATGCGCCTC
>JBFKVO010000164.1:0-4079 GCA_041639095.1 Candidatus Limnocylindrales bacterium
CCGCGAAGGATGCTGCCAGCCGCGCGATCGTCGCCCACGGTGCGACGATCAGCCATCAGCACGGGGTCGGGCGCGACCACGCCCCGCACCTGGCGGCGGAGAAGAGCGCACTCGGGATGGCGGCGCTCGCCGACGTCGCCCGCCGCTTCGACCCCGATGGCGTCATGAATCCGGGTGCCCTCCTCGGCGACGCGGACCGGGCGAGCAGCGAGCGGTGAGCGCGAAGCGGTGAACGCGGATCGCGTCCTCGCGATCGACGTCGGCACGCAGAGCGTCCGCGCCCTCCTGTTCGACCCGGCCGGCACCCTCGTCGCCGCGTCGCGCGTCCCGATCGAGCCGTACGTGTCCGCGCGTCCCGGCTGGGCCGAGAACGACCCGGCGATCTACTGGGACGCGCTCGGGGAGGCGTGCCAGGGGCTGTGGGCCGCCTCCCCAGCCGGCGGCGGACCCCTGGCCGACCCCTCATCGGTGGCGGGCGTCGCCCTCACCGCGCAGCGCGTCACCCTCGTCGTGTCCGACGAGCACGGCACGCCGCTCCGCCCGGCGATCGTGTGGCTCGACCAGCGCCGGACCGAGGGGCTGGCCCCGATCGGCGGCCTCTGGGGCCTTGCCTTCACGGCCCTGCGCGTGCGCGACACGGTCGCGGCCTTCCAGGCCGACGCCGAGGCGAACTGGATCGCCGCGAACGAGCCCGAGGTCTGGGCGACGATCCGCCGTTACGGCCTGCTGTCGGCCTGGCTCGTGTCGCGGCTCACCGGCCGCTGGGTGGATTCGAGCGCGTCGCAGGTCGGCTACCTGCCGTTCGACTTCCGCCGCTCGACGTGGGCGTCGTCGCGGGACTGGAAGTGGCAGGTCGCCCCGTTCGAGCGCTCGTGGCTGCCGGAGCTCGTCCACCCGACGGGGATCCTCGGCGAGCTGAGCGGCGAGGCGGCCGCGGCCACCGGGCTGCGGCCGGGCCTCCCGGTCATCGCCGCCGCAGGCGACAAGCAGTGCGAGGCCCTCGGCAGCGGTGCGATCCGCCCGGACGCGGCGGCGCTCTCGTTCGGCTCGACCGCGACGATCGCCACGATCCAGCCCCGCTATGTCGAGGCGATCCCGCTCGTGCCGGCGTTCCCGGCCGCCGCGCCCGGCGCGTGGTCCACCGAGCTCCAGGTGCAGCGCGGCTACTGGATGGTCGAGTGGTTCAAGCGCCAGTTCGGTGCGGCCGAGGTCGCCAGGGCAGCCGCCGAGGGCGTCGCCCCGGAGGCCCTCTTCGACGACCTCGTGACGGCGGCCGGACCGGGCTCCGGCGGCCTCGTCGTCCAGCCCTACTGGTCGCCAGGCGTGCGCCGCCCCGGCCCCGAGGCGAAGGGGGCGATCATCGGCTTCGGCGACGTCCACACCCGCGCCCACGTCTATCGGGCGATCCTCGAGGGCCTCGCGTTCGCGCTGCGCGAGGGCGGCGAGCACATCGCCGCCCGGACGAAGGTGCCCCTGGCCGAGCTGCGCGTGTCGGGCGGCGGCGCGCAGTCGCGGGCGGCCGTCCAGCTCACCGCCGACGTCTTCGGCCTCCCGGCGATCGTGCCCCACACCCACGAGACCTCGGGCCTCGGCGCCGCCATCGACGGGATGGTCGGGCTCGGCATCCACCCCACGGTCGACGCGGCGGTCGCCGCGATGACCCGGGTCGGCCGCGTCCACGAGCCGGACGCGGCCACCCGTGACCTGTACGACGACCTGTACGACCGTGTCTACCGCCGGATGTACGGCCGGCTCCGGCCCCTCTACGAGGACCTGCGGCGGATCCTCACGCGGGCGGTCCCGCCCGGCGCGGGCATGCCGCCGTCCTAGGCGCGCACCTCCTCGCGCATGAAGCGCACGTAGGCGAGCGCGAACAGCACGACCGTCAGCGCGAGCAGGACGACGACCTGCGGCCAGACGAGCAGGAGGCTCTGGTCGAGCGACAGCAGCGTCGGGATCTGCTGCTGGGCCTGGATCGCCTGGCCGATCGTCGCCGGCGTCGACGACTGCGTGAGCGCCGGGTTGAGCAGGACGACCGACGCCTCGTCGTAGAGGGTCGTCGGCAGCAGGCGCAGGACGAACGAGCGCAGCTGGAGCGTCGCGATCGCCTGGTCCGGCGTGAGCGCCGCGGACAGCGGGGCGACGAACGCGAGGAACAGGTTCGCGATGAACTGCCCGAACATCGCCACGAGCATCCAGACGCCGAAGCCGACGAGCGCCGAGGTCGCCGCCCGCCGGACGACCACCGACAGGAGCATCCCGAACGCGAGCCACAGGGCGACGTAGACGAGCGTCACGACGACCCAGCTCGCGAGCCGGACGATCTCCGACCACTCCGGCACGATCCCGAGGCGGAGGAGCCCGACGCCGGCGATGACGACGACCACCGAGACGAGCACGAGCGCGATGACCGCGAGGGCGGCCGCGAACTTGCCGTTGATGACGTCGTCGCGGTGGATCGGCTGCGACACGAGCCGCGGCAACGTCCCCTCCGACCGCTCGCCGTTGACCGCGTCGAACGCGAACGCGATGCCGAGGAGCGGCGCCGCGAGCGAGACGAACGACTGGACGGTGACGTCGATGTTGAAGATCGACACGTCGCGCGGTCCCACGACGAACAGCGCGAGGAACACCGCCGACGCCCCGCTCACGTCCTCGGCAAGGCTGCGGATCTGCTCCGCCGCGAGGAACAGCGGCACGCCCGCCGCGAGGCCGAGGACGAGCGCGAGAACGGAGAAGCGGACGCTCAGGATGTGGTCGGTGAACTCCTTGCCGGCGACGACGCGCCAGCCGGCGCGGGGGATCAGCGGGATCGCGCTCATGACGCACCTCCGTCACGGCGTGGGCGGCCGCGCGTCCGCGAGCGCGCCGGGCGCGGCCCGGTGGCCCCGGACGAGCCCGCTGCAGCGGGCGGCGGCGCAGAGACCGGCCCTCGGTCGGTCGTGGGATCGTGGTTCGCACCTTCCCCGGCCTGATCATCGCCCTCGCCGGCACCCGCGCCGTCCGTGCGCGGAGCCGGTGCGATGCCTGCCCTGCGGACCGCCTCGCGGTAGATATCGTCGAGCGAGCGGGTGACCTGGCGGATCGACGACAGGCGGAGGCCCTGCTCGGCGGCGGTCGCGAGGATCTCCCGTCGCACCGTGGGAGCGGATGCGCCGCCCGCCACGACCACCGTCCACGGCTCGTCGCTGCGGCTCGAGCGGCGCACCGTCTCGACCGCGGCGATGCCCGCCAGCGTCGCCTGGATGCGGTCGGCAGCGGCCGGGTCGGCGACGTCCTCGAACGCGACCTCGATCTCGGCGGCGCCGTCGCCGAACATCGCGGCGAGCTCGGTCACGGTGCCCACGCCGATGAGGCGACCGGCGGCGAAGATCCCGACCCGGTCGCACACCGACTGGACCTGGTTGAGGAGATGGCTCGAGAGCAGGATCGTCACGCCCCGTTCGCGGACGAGCCGCCGCAGCAGGTCGAGGACCTCGACGACGCCGATCGGGTCGATGGACGTCGTCGGCTCGTCGAGGATGAGGATGTCGGGATCCTTGACCAGCGCGTCGGCGATGCCGAGCCGCTGGAGCATGCCCCGCGAATACGTCTCGGCGAGCGTGTCGGCTCGACCGGTCATGCCCACCTGCTCGAGGACCTCGTCGATCCGGCGCTCCGCGTCCGGCCCCGAGAGGCCGTTGAGGCGCGCCGTGTAGCGCAGGTTCTCGCGCCCCGTCAGGTCGCCGTAGAAGCCGACGTTGTCGGGCAGGTAGCCGACCCGCCGCTTGACCTCGAGCGCCCGGCGCGCCGGGTCGAGCCCGACGACGCGTGCCGCACCCTCGGTTGGCTCGGAGAGCCCGAGGAGCATGAGGATCGTCGTCGTCTTGCCCGCGCCGTTCTGGCCGAGCAGGCCGAAGATCTCGCCGCGGCGGACGTCGAGGTCGAGCCGGTCGACCGCCGTCAGATCGCCGTAGCGCTTCGTCAGCCCGCGCGTCCGGATCGGCGGGATGTCACCCGGCGCCGCGCCCGCGACCGCGGAGTCCGGGGTGACCGCGGTCGCGACGGGGGTCGTGGACACCGCGTCGCCGGCCATCATC
>JBFKVO010000165.1:0-4077 GCA_041639095.1 Candidatus Limnocylindrales bacterium
GCCGGTCCGGTCGTAGACGACCGTCTGCTGGTCGAACGAGAGCCCGAGGAGGAGCGCCTTCGGGTCGGGCAGGTCGCGGCTGTAATACGCGTACGCCGACACGACGCCCACGAAGCCGGCGAACCCGACCGAGAGCATGAGCGCGAAGACGAGGAGCGGGAAGGCGATCGCGACGGTGCGCGCCGCGCCTCCACCTCGTGGGCGTCGGCTGGCGCCCAGCCGGCGGACACGCCGGCGCCGCGCGAGGCTGGTCTGCATGACGGCGGCCACGATAGCATAGGGGCCGTGAGCACCCTGCCCCCCGGTCCCCGACGAGCCAAGACGGCCCGGGGCGCACGGCTGTGACGTCGTCCGCCGCCGACGGGGACGGTCCGCCCGACCGTCCGGGCCTGGCGGGGCTGCTCGCGGAGCTCCGCTGGCGGGGCATGTTCCACGACGCCACGCCGGGACTCGAGGAGCGCCTGGCGAGCGGTCGCCCGATCGCCGGCTACAACGGGTTCGATCCGTCGGCGGCGTCGCTCCACATCGGCAACCTCGTCCCGATCTTCGGCCTGCTCCATCTCCAGCGCCGCGGCGGGCGGCCGGTCGCGCTCGTCGGCGGGGCGACGGGGATGGTCGGCGACCCGTCGGGGCGCGCGACGGAGCGCTCGCTCCTCGAGGAGGACGAGCTGCGCTCGAACGCCGCTGCGATCCAGGCGCAGCTCGAGCGGTTCCTCGACTTCTCGCCGGGCCCCGCGCAGGCCGTCATGGTCGACAACCTCGACTGGCTCGGCGACGTCCGCCTGCTCGACTTCCTGCGCGACGTCGGCAAGCACTTCACGGTGCCGTACATGCTCGCGAAGGATTCCGTCCAGGTCCGGCTCGAGCGCGGCCTCTCGTACACGGAGTTCAGCTACATGCTCCTCCAGGCCGCGGACTTCGCCCACCTGTACCGGGAGCAGGGTGTCGAGCTCCAGATGGGCGGCGCCGACCAGTGGGGGAACATCACGGCCGGCCTGGAGCTCATCCGGCGGACCGGGGCGGCCGCCGGGGATGGCGGGGACGGGGCGTTCGGCCTCGCATACCCCCTCCTGCTGTCCCCTTCGGGGGCGAAGTTCGGCAAGTCCGAGGCGGGCGAGAGCGTCTGGCTGGACCCGGCGTGGACGACGCCGTACGCCTTCTACCAGTACTGGCTCAACGCGGACGACCGCGACGTCGGCATCTACCTGCGCTGGTTCACGCTGTTCGGCCGCGACGAGATCGAGGCGCTCGAGGACGAGCTCGCGACGCGGCCCGAGGCGCGCGCGGCACAGCGGGCGCTCGCGACGGACGTCACGACGCGGGTCCACGGCGCCGCCGCGGCATCCCACGCCGCGCGCGTATCCGAGGCGGTGTTCTCGGCCGAGCCGCTCGACGATCCCGAGGTCCTCGCGACGCTCCACGAGGCCGTTGACGGGTTCACGTACACGGAGGCCGACGCCTCGGCCGGGCTCGTCGGCCTGCTCGTGGCGAGCGGCACGGTCGCGTCCAACGGGGAGGCGCGGCGGCTCATCGCACAGGGCGGGGTGGCGGTGAACGACGAGCGCGTGACCGAGGCGGGCGCGCCGGTCCCCGCGGCGATCGCCGGCGAGTGGCTCGTGGTGCGGATCGGGAAGAAGCGCCTGCGGGTGGGACGCCTCGTCTCCTAGGCGCTCGCGTCCGCCCGCACGATCGTGTCAGGGTCGGTGGCGGGATCGCAGCGCTGCCACCGCCATCGACGGCGGCAGGTCCCGTTCGGCCAGGACGACGAGCGCGTGGTAGAGCAGGTCCGCCGCCTCGTTCGCGAGCGCCTCGCGCGTCCCGGTCCGGTCGCGCCCTGCGGCCTCGGCCTCGGCGTCGTCGCGGGCCGCGAGCAGGACCTCGGTCGCCTCCTCGGTCACTTTCCGACCGGTGGCCGTCACACCGCCCCCGACGAGGCGCGCGGTGTACGAGCCGGCCGGCGGGTTCGCGACCCGAGCCCGGATCGTCGTCCAGAGGGTCTCGAGGAACGCGAAGTCCTGCGGGCCGTCGGACCCGGATGCGGCCGCGGTCGCTCCGTCGATCGCCTGCCCGGGCGTCTCGGCCGGATCGTCGTCGAAGCAGCTCCGGGTGCCGCGATGACACGTCGGCCCGGCCGGCTCGGCGGTCACGAGGAGCGCATCGCCGTCGCAGTCGAGCGCGAGCCCGCGGAGGCGCAGCACGTTGCCCGACGTCTCGCCCTTCCGCCAGAGGCGGCCGCGCGAGCGCGAGTGGAAGTGGACCTCGCCCGTGGCGACCGTCGCCGCGAGGGCTTCGGCGTCCATGTACGCGACCATGAGGACGCGGCCGTCGGCCGGATCCTGGACGACGGCCGGCACGAGCCCGTCCGGCCCGAAGGAGACGCGCGCGGCCACGGCCTCGGTCATGCCGCGTTGCTGTCGGCGCGCGGCAGCCGGACCGGCAGACCCGCCTCGGCCATCGCGGCCTTGACGTCGGCGACCGAGTGGATCCGGCGGTGGAAGATCGACGCGGCGAGGACGGCGTCCGCACCCCCGTCGCGAACAGCGGCGACGAAGTCGTCCGGGCCGGAGGCTCCGCCGGAGGCGATGACCGGCACGTCCACGCGTGCCGTGATCGCCGCGAGGAGCTCCGTGTCGTAGCCGGACCGCGTCCCGTCGCGGTCCATCGAGGTGACGAGGAGCTCGCCGGCGCCGAGCGCCACGACGCGCTCCGCCCACGCGACCGCCTCCAGTCCCGTGAGGTCGCGGCCGCCGCGGACGAGCACGTCCCAGCCCGCGGTGCCGCCTTCTCGACGGCGTGCGTCGATCGCGACGACGACCGCCTGCCGGCCGAACCGCTGCGCGCAGCGGGTGACGAGGGTCGGGTCGGCGACGGCGGCGGTGTTCAGCGAGACCTTGTCGGCGCCCGCGCGGAGGACGTCCCGGAACTCGCGCGGGGTCCGGACGCCGCCACCGACGGTGAGCGGCACGAACGATCGCTGCGCGGTCCGCGTGACGACGTCGAGGAGGGTCGCGCGGCCCTCGGGCGCGGCGGAGATGTCGAGGAACACGATCTCGTCGGCGCCGTCGCGCGCGTAGCGCTCCGCGAGCTCGGCCGGGTCGCCCTCGTCGACGAGGTCGACGAACCGGGTGCCCTTCACGACGCGTCCGTTCGCGACGTCGAGGCAAGGGATGACGCGCCGACGCAGCATCAGACGGCCCCCGCGCCGGCCCCGACCGGGACGCCCGCGCCATCACCGTCGGCCGCGAGGGCGACGAAGTTCGCGAGCACGCGAAGGCCGTCGGTCCCGCTCCGCTCCGGATGGAACTGCACGCCGAGGGTCGCGCCGTCCGCGACGGCGGACACGAACGTCCCGCCGTGTGTCGTCCGTGCGAGCGTGACGTCCTCGGCACGGGCCCCGGAGGGGACGCCCGCGTAGCTGTGGACGAAGTACAGGTCAGCCCCGCTCGGGATGCCGGTGAACAACGGGTGTGGCCGGCTGAGCTCGACCTGGTTCCAGCCGATGTGCGGCAGCGTCGGCGCCTCGGGGACGAGCGACACGCGGCCGGGGACGACCCCGAGCATCTCCGCGCCGTCCTCGTCACTCGTCTCGAACAGGAGCTGGAGGCCGAGACAGATCCCGAGGAAGGGGCGGCCAGCGGCGATCCAGTCGCGGATCGGAGCGACGAGCCCGGCCTTCGCGAGACGGCGCATCGCCGGTGCGGCGGCGCCGACCCCCGGCACGATCAACGCGTCCGCCGTGTCGAGGGCGCGGGCGCCGGTCGCGATCGTGGGCTCGGCGCCGATCGCGCGGAGACCCTGGGCGATGCTGACGAGGTTCCCCGCACCGTAATCGACGACCGCGACGCGCAGGCCGCGGCCACGAGCCCCCGCCGGATCCTGCCCCGTGGGTCCTCCGTCCGTCCCCACGACCGACGCGCTCACCCGAGCGTGCCCTTCGTCGACGCGACCCCGGATCGCCGCGGGTCCGGCTCGATCGCCGCGCGCAGGGCACGGGCGAGCGCCTTCATCGCGGCCTCGGCGAGGTGGTGGTCGTTGCGGCCGCTGCCGCGCACGTGGAGCGTCGCGCCGCTCGTGCGC
>JBFKVO010000166.1:0-4061 GCA_041639095.1 Candidatus Limnocylindrales bacterium
GCCACGCCCGCAAGAAGCTCCTCCGCAACGACGGCTCCGAGGACGACACCGAGGGCCACGCCCGCAAGAAGCTCCTCCGCAACGACGGCTCCGAGGACGACACCGAGGGCCACTCGTTCATCCCGGACCCGCTGTCCTCGCGCATCCTCGCCCAGGCGCGCGAGCGCGAGATCCAGCGCGGCATGCGCGAGCGCTCCGTCGCGAAGGAAAGCCGCAACCCGTTCCGTCGCTCGAAAGGCTGAGCCAGCGGGGGACCAGGACCCCCCTCGACGCGACTCGACTCGAGCGGTGTGCCATCGGCGCACCGCTCGATCCGTGTCCAGCTCCCGAACCGCGGGCCCCCTGCGACCGGCAGGACGGGTACGTACGTGCTCCCTCCGGGTACGGATGCACGATTCGCGGAGGAACCGGGTGGCCGCCCCGGATGGCCCTCCTCGCCGCGTCACCTACGGTGGTGCCGTCAAGTCCGCAGCACACCGGGAGACCGGAGGGAGAGGTTCGTGCTCGCCGAATTCAAGGAGTTCCTGCTCAAGACGAACGCCCTGGCGCTGGCCATCGGCGTGATCATCGGCGCCGCGCTCGGCGCCGTCGTCAACTCGCTCGTCGCCGACATCATCATGCCGCCCATCGGGATGATCCTCGGCGGGGTCGACTTCGCCAGCCTGAGGATCGTCCTCCAGGCGGCCACGGGCGGCGACCCGGCGACCGAGGTCGCGATCCGCTACGGGATGTTCCTCAACGCCGTCATCGCCTTCGTCGTCATCGCCTTCATCGTCTGGCGACTTTCGAAGATGTTCATCCGCGAGGAGGCCCCGGCGCCGACGAAGGACTGCCCCTTCTGCAAGGAGTCGAACGCCCCCGACGCCACGAAGTGCCGCGCCTGCGCGAGCGAGATCTAAGTCCGCACGTCACACCCCAACCATCAGCGCGTCCGCGGGGATCACGGGGCCCGATCACCCGGTCCGGCACCCGACCCCCAGCGTTCCCAATCGCCCCCGAGGCAGATCGAAAGGAGATCCATCGCATGAATGTCAAGGAGATCGAGGGCATCGGCCCGGTGTTCGCCAGCCGCCTGACCGACAAGGGGGTCCGCACGACCGACGCCCTGTTGCGCGAGGGCCGCACCCCCGCCGGGCGCGAGCAGCTCGCCGAGATGACCGACGTCAGCGCCGGCACGATCCTCGAGTGGGTCAATCGCGCCGACCTCATGCGCGTCAAGGGCGTCGGCTCGGAGTACTCCGACCTGCTGGAGATGGCCGGTGTCGATTCGGTGCCGGAGCTCGCGCGCCGGAACTCCGTGAACCTCCACGAGGCGATCGTCCGCGCGAACGAGGCGAAGCCGGTGGTCCGCCGCCTGCCGACGCAGAACGCCGTCTTCCACTGGGTGGAGCAGGCGAAGCGCCTCCCGCGCGCCGTCGAGTACTAAGTCTCCCCGCACCACACGCCACCGGCGTCGCGCCGGCCTGCTATGCCCGGCAGGTCGACCCGCGACGCCGGTGGCGTCTCCGTGTCCGCTGCCCACGCGCCTCGCGATTGGGCGATAGTGGGGGCGAGATGACCCGCTCTCCCGTGACCGCAGCGCGTCCGGAGACCGTGGTGGACGCCGCCCTCGCCGAGGCGATCTGGGATGGGCCGGAGCTCGTGTCGATCCATCGGCGCGATGCCGCGATCCTCGCGGTCAACGCAGCCTTCGCCGCCTTCATCGGCCGGCGGGCCGACGAGCTCGTCGGTCTCGACTACTACGACCTCGTCCATCCCGACGACCGGCTCGCCCTCAGCCGCGAGCACGCACGCCACCTGGAACGGGCGGGTGGGACCGCCATCGTCCACCGGCTCGCCGATGCTGCGGGCGCGTGGCGGACGATCGAGACCGTCCCGTACCTCCTCCCGGACGCGCGGTTCGTGGCGATCGCTCGCGAGCGTGGGCCGGACCACGCGGTCCGCGCCGCCGCCGCCACTCCGGCCCTACCGGACAACACCCAGGGGGCGCGCGGCGGGTTCGCGGGCTCGCCCGGGGAGGAGGACGGCACGGGCGCGCGGCCGGCGCGCCTCGACCCGGACGTGTTCGCCCTCACGTTCGAGGTCGCCGCGACCGGCAAGGCGATCATCGACCGCGACCGCCGGATCGTCGCCACGAACGACGCCCTGGGTCGCATCCTCGGACGCTCGCAGGACGAGCTCCTCCGGCTGCGCCTCGGCGACCTCGTGGACGAGGCGGATCTCGAGCGTGTGCTCGCGGGCGTCCGCCGTCTCGAGCCGCGCGGGGCCGCCCTGAACGACTCCGTACGGATGCGCACCGCGAGCGGCACCGAGCTCGTGTGCGACCTCGCGATCGTCGCCCTCGACGGGCGGCCCCGGCCGCGGCACTTCGTCGTCGAGGTCCTCGACATCTCGCGGGCGGCGACCGCCGAGCGGCGGGCCGCCGACGCGGACGCCGGGTTGAATGCCGTCCTCCGGGCGAGCTCCGACGCGGTCCTCGTCCTCGATGCCGACGAGCACGTCGTCGACTGCAACGACGCCTTCGTGCGCCTCCTCGGCTGGCAGCGTGACGAGGCGCTCGGGCGCGACGTTCGCGAGCTCGGCATCTGGGAGGACGCGCGGCGTCGGACGCGCCTTCGCGAGCTCGCCGGCCGCACCTCCTCGCTGGCCGACTTCGACGCGGTCTGGCGGGACCGGGACGGGGCTCGCCGCGACGTCGTCCTGAGCGCCCAGCGCCTCGACTATCGGGGAACCCGTGCCATGCTCGTCACCGCCCGCGACGTCACCGAGCGCCGCCGTGCCGAGCAGGCGCTCGCCGAGAGCGAGGAGCGCTTTCGCGCGCTCGCGACGAGCGCTCCGGTCGGGATCCTGCGTGCCGCCCCCGACGGTGCGTGCGTCTATGTGAATCCACGCTGGGTGGAGCTCGCCGGGATCTCGTCGGAGCGGGCGATGGCCGATGGCTGGCTCGCGGCGGTGCATCCGAACGACCGCGACCGCGTCCGCCGCGACTGGAAGGCCGCGGTCACCGGCCGGCGGCGGTTCGCCGGCGACTTCCGGTTCCGGCGGCCGGACGGCAGCGAGCGCTGGGTGTCGGGCAGCGCCTCGCCCATCGTCGGTCCGGACGGCGGCGCGACAGGCCACATCGGGATCGTCGAGGACATCAGCGACCGGATGCGGGCCCAGCTCGCGCTCCGGGCCAGCGAGGAGCGCTTCCGCCGCCTGTTCGAGGACCTGCCGGTGGGTGCGGTGCTCTACGACGCATCGGGGTCGATCCTCGCCGCGAATCGGGCGGCGCAGCGGATCCTCATGCCCGGCCAGGGCGGCGTCCTCGTCGACGGGACGGGGCGGCGCGTCGCCGCCGCGCGCCACCCGGCCGTCCGGGCCGCGGCGACGGCGCGCCCGGTGTCGGACGAGATCCTCGGGCTGCGATTCCCGGGCGGCGAGCGGCGCTGGCTGCTCGTCAACGCCGTTCCGTGGCCGCGCGAGGACGATGAGGTCCACGTCCTCGTCTCGTACATCGATCTGACCGAGCGCCGCGACGCCGAGCAGGCGATCGCCCGCCTGGCCGAGCTCATCGACCTCGCGACCGATGCGATCATCGTCCGCGACGCATCAGGGCGGATCGAGTCGTGGAACGGCGGCGCGACGGCGATGTTCGGCTGGACGGCCGCCGAGGCCGTGGGGCGCGACATCGACGACCTGCTCCGGCCCGAGTACCCGGTCCGGCCCCGCGAGGTCACCCGGGCGCTCGCGGCGAGCGGGTCCTGGGAGGGCGAGGTCGTTCACGTCGCCCGGGATGGACGGCGGATGGTGTCCATGAGTCGCCAGGCGGTCCGACGCGGGACGCGGGGCACGATCGAGCGGATCCTCGAGATCGACCATGACGTCACGGAGCGGAAGGAGGCCGAGGCCGCGGCCGTCCGCGAGGAGGCGCGCAGCGCGACGGTGCGCGAGCGGGAGCGCCTCGCGCGCGAGATCCACGACGGGCTCGCCCAGCGCCTGTGGTACGCACAGCTCCGCCAGGAGACCGTCGTCGCGCACCCGGACCTCGCGCCGGCCGCGCTGACCGCCGCCGAGGAGGC
>JBFKVO010000167.1:0-4055 GCA_041639095.1 Candidatus Limnocylindrales bacterium
CGGCCGGATCGACGCGGGCGATCACGAGGCCGCCTCATCGGTGAGCGGCTCCTCGTCGGGTCGCGGTTCCTCGCCCGGCAGCGCCGCAGCCGCGTCCCAGCGGGCACGGGTGCTGCGCCGGCGTCGGGGACGCGGCGGCGCGTCGGCGGCGGCGCGTTCGACCCCCTCGACCCGGTCTTGTCGCTCGACACCCACGACCCGCTCGACCCGCTCGTGGGCGATCACCCAGCCGTCCTCCAGGACGATGCGGCGTGCCGCGAAGTCGGCCACGAGGCGCTCGTCGTGGGTCGCCGCGAGCACCGTCGCCCCCTCCGAGACGCGCGAATGCAGGATCGCGAGCAGGCCCTCGTACCCGCGCCTGTCCTGCCCGAACGTCGGTTCGTCGAGGACGAGGAACCCGGGGTCGCGGACGAGCGCGCACGCGAGCGACAGGCGGCGCTGCTCTCCGCCGGAGAGCTGGTACGGGCTGCGTTCGGCGAACTCCTCGAGCGGGAGGTGGAGCGCCGCCATCAGCTCGATCGCGGCGATCCGCTCGGCCGGCGTCAGTCCGAGCGCGATCTCCTGGTCCACGCGGTCCGCGAGGAACTGGCGCTCGGGTTCCTGGAACACGAAGCCGGCCAGGCGGGCGAGGCGCGCCGGGCTCAGCCGGGACGGTTCGCGCCCGCCGATCCGCACCCAGCCGCGGTCCGGCCGCAGAAGCCCGACGAGGAGGCGGGCGAGGGTCGACTTGCCGCTGCCGTTCGACCCGGTGAGCGCGACGCGTTCGCCCGGACGCAACTCGAGGTCCACTCCGCGGATCACCGGCTCGGCGCGCGGACCCCGCTCGTACCCGAAGCGCAGGTTGCTCGCCTGCACGATCGGGCTTCCGAAGCCGGCCGCCACCGGCTCCTCCGCCGTGCGACCGCCCGAGCCGGCACGGAGCAGTGCCCCCGGATCGTCGCCCGGCAGCCAGATCCCGGCCGCGGCCATCGCGTCGGCCGATCGTGTGAGCACCGCGCCCGGCGCGCCGACGTCGAGCGGCGCGCCGTCCGGCCCGAGGGCGAGGACGCGGTCGGCGAGCGGCCACGCCCGGTCCGCGCGGTGCTCGATGAGCACGATCGTCCGGGAGCGCTGCGCGCGGAGCTCATCGAGGCCGGCGAACACGTCGGCCGTGGCCGCCGGGTCGAGGTTCGCAGTGGGCTCGTCGAGGACGAGCAACCCCGGGCGCGGCGCGAGCGCGCCGGCGAGTGCGAGGCGCTGCTGCTCCCCTCCAGACAGCCGCGTCGGCCGTCGTCGTTCGTAGCCCGCGAGCCCGCTGGCCGCGAGGATCTCCGGCACGCGCTCGCGCATCGCGTCGCGGGACCAGCGCCGGTTCTCGAGCCCGAATGCGACGTCGTCCTCGACACGGTCCATGACGAGCTGGCTCGCCGGATCCTGGAAGACGACGCCCACGAGCTGCGCGACGTCGGTCCGGGCGGCCGTCGCGACGTCGACGTCGCCGATCCGAAGCTCACCGTCGAAGGCACCGGGGACCTCGTGCGGGATCAGTCCGGCGAGCGCCTTCGCGACCGTGCTCTTGCCCGACCCGGACGGGCCGACGACGAGCAGGACCTGACCGGGCTCCAGCTCGAACGAGACGTCGCGGATGGCCGGCACGGCTCGGCCGGCATAGGTGAACCGCAGGTCGCGGGCGACGATCGGACACGGGTCGGTCATCTGGGCGGGCCCACCATACCCGCTCGTGACAACCGACGGGTCACTCCGGGAAGCCGGCCAGGACGCCCGTCCGCCGCAGGGCGCGCACGAGCCAGATCGAAGCCGCCGGCAGCAGGACGACCGCGGAGACGGCCATGAACAGCCCGATCACGGCGACGACCTCGAACGCCACCGCGGCGTACCAGACGACCCAGTCGTGGACCCAGGCCGCGGCGGCGCTCGCGAGCGACGCGATCGCGACGACCGGGAACGACCAGTTCCGGTAGAGGCCGAAGGCGAACACGAGCTCCGCGGCGGCTCCCTGGACGAAGCCGGACAGGAGCGTGTCGGGGCCCCACTGGCTGCCGAGCAGCGTCGACAGCCCGGCGGCGACCATCTCGGCGAACAGCGCGGCGCCGGGCTTGCGGACGATCAGTGCGGCGACGATCGCCGGCATCAGCCACACCCCGTAGAGGACGTTCTGGGCGGGCCCGAGGAACTCGACCGCCCGCCAGGCGACGCCGAAGGCTACGAAGGCGACCCCGAACGCGACTCCGATGACCGCCGCGACGACGATGTCGCGGGTGCGCCACGCGGTGTCCACCGGCGCCGTGATCGTTCGATCCGTCATCTCGTACCTCCCGTGCTGCGTCGCGGCGTCGCGGGCCCGTCCGCTGCAAGCGGTCCGGGGAACGGTGACGCCGCCCTTCCGAGGAGGACGGCGTCGAGACGACGGTACCTGCTTCCTACACCGGTACGAGCCGGATCAGGTTCGGCGGGTCTGTGGCGGGGCCACACTCTCAGCGCTGGCGCGCTCCCCGGAGGCGATGTTCGGTTGTGGCCCGAATCCTACCACCGCGCCCCCGTGGACCCTCGAGGTCGCGCTGGGCGCCGTGGTCGTGCCGGCCGCGGCCGGCGCCGGCGATCCGAGGCGCTCCGCGAGCCATGTCGCGACGTCCGCGACGATCGCCGCGCCCTCCGGTTCGTTGTGGAGCTCGTGGCGGATCCCCGGGTACGTGCGACGGGTCACGTTCGGCAACGCCCCGAGCGGCTCGGTCACCGGGGTCGGCACGAGGCGATCGTCCTCGCCGTGGATGACGAGCGTCGGGAGGGCGAGACGGCCGAGCGCGCCACGGACGTACGCCTGCTCGGCCAGGGCGGCGGCCCCGAACGCGGCCGTCGCGCTATGGACCATGAGCGGATCCGCATCGACGCGCCGACCCACGTCCGGTTCGCGGGACCGGACCGCCGCGTCCAGGCGATTCGAGATGACGAACGTCGGGAGCCAGCGGCCGAGGAGGCGCGCGATCCGCTTCTTCGACTCCGGGATCGTCGAGTCGAGCCCCGGGGCGGACAGGACGAGGAGGTCGGGCAGCGGGCGCCGCCCCCGCGGATCACGGGGTGACGACGCGGCGTCCGCGACGCGCAGCACGTACCCGAGCGCGATGAGCCCGCCGAGCGAGTGACCGTAGAGGACCACCGGCCGCACGCCGGCGGCGAGTCGCGCGGCCGCGAGCCGACCGCCGAGGTCGTCGTAGTACTCGTCGAATGCGCCGACGTGGCCCCGCCGGCCGGCCGACGCGCCCGACCCCCGCAGGTCGAAGGCGTGGACGTCGAAACCGGCGTCGGCGAGCTGCTCGCCGACGTGCTCGTAGCGGCCGCTGTGCTCGCCGAGGCCGTGGAGGAGGAGGATCGCGGCGCGCGGCTCGGCAGGCCGATCCGACGGCCGCCAGCGGCGCGTGCGCAGGATCAGGCCGTCCGACGCTGCTGCGGTGCCGATCACCGACGTCACGACGGCGCAACGATACGCCGTCGGCCAGCGCTGGTCGACTACGATTCGAGCCGGCACTCGGAGGTGGGACAGGTGCGTGCGTTCGTCGAGGTCGGTCCCGGCGTCTTCGCGCTCCGCTACCGCTTCTACGACCAGCAGATCGGGGCGATCGTCGGCGACGACGGCGTCGTCCTCGTCGACACGCGAAGCACGTACCCGCAGGCCGAGGAGACGACCTCGCCTCCCGCGTCGACCATGGCGAGCTCGTCGTCGAGGACGCCGTCCGCGCCGCCCCCTACCCGCCCGACGCCGCGCGTGAGCCCATCGAGCGGGCCCTCGCCCAACTCCGCGGCGAGCTCGACGCGCGACCCCACTGAGCGCGCCGAACGATCGACGCTGGAACGGTCCGCACGCGCGACCGGATCACCCGCCGACCGTTGCAGGGCTGGCGTAGTCTTTGATCTTCGGGAGCGCGCCGAGTCCACAACGCTCGGGCGCCCGGAGCGGCATCGGAGGTGTCCCATGAGACGGTCCCCGTTCATCCTCATGTCCGCGATCCTGGCCCTCGTCGTACCGGTGTCCCTCGCCTTCGCCGGACACGGGAGCGAGC
>JBFKVO010000168.1:0-4055 GCA_041639095.1 Candidatus Limnocylindrales bacterium
CCCGCACCGAGATGAGTGAGTTCGCGCCGCGGATCACGACCATCAAGATCAACCCCGAGAAGATCCGCGAGATCATCGGCAAGGGCGGCTCGATGATCCGCAAGATCCAGGAGGAGACCGGCACCGAGATCAACGTCGAGGACGACGGCACCGTCGAGATCGCGGCCGTCCAGGCCGAGAACTCGCGCAAGGCCGTCCAGTGGATCGAGAGCCTCACCCGTGAGGTCGAGGTCGGCGCGCTGTACCTCGGCAAGGTCACCCGGATCATGGGCTTCGGCGCGTTCGTCGAGATCCTGCCGGGCAAGGAGGGCCTCGTCCGGATCGGCGAGCTCGCCGACTACCACGTGCCCACCGTCGAGGACGTCGTGTCCGTCGGCGACGAGGTGATGGTCGTCGTCACCGAGATCGACCGGCAGGGCCGGGTCAACCTCTCGCGCCGGGCCGCGATGCAGCGCCACCTGGCCAAGGAGCCCGTCTGAGCGGCCCGTTCCGGGGCGCTCCCGAGCCCAGTCCGAGCCGCCGGGAGACCGGCGGCTCGCTGCTATACTCGGGCGGTGCCCGCGATCCGATGACCACAGCGGAGCCGTGTCCAGCATGAGCGACCGTAGCCCGACCGTCGCCGTCGTCGGCGCGACCGGCGTCGTGGGGCGAACGATGATCCAGGTCCTCCTGGAGCGGGCATTCCCGATGGCGGAGCTTCGGCTCCTCGCGTCGGCGCGCTCGGCCGGTCGCGAGATCGACGTCGACGGTCGGACGCTCACCGTGCACGAGGCGACGCCCGACGCGTTCGACGGCGTCGACATCGCGCTCTTCTCGGCGGGCGGCGACACGTCCCGTCAGCTCGCGCCGATCGCGGCCGCGCGCGGAGCGACCGTGATCGACAACTCGAGCGCGTGGCGGATGGACCCGACCGTCCCGCTCGTCGTCAGCCAGGTCAACGCCGGCGATCTCGAGCGGCACGAGGGGATCGTCGCGAACCCGAACTGTTCGACGATGCAGATGGCGCCTGTGCTCATGGCGCTCCGCGACACCGTCGGTCTCGAGCGGGTCGTCGTCGATACCTACCAGAGCGTGTCCGGCACCGGCGGCAAGGCGATCGCGGAGCTGGAGGCGCAGATCCGCGCCCACGTCGCCGGCGAGCCGAAGTCGGCGACCGTCTACCCGCACCCGATCGCGTTCAACGCGCTTCCCGAGATCGACGTCTTCCTCGAGAACGGCTACACGAAGGAGGAGTGGAAGGTCGTCACCGAGAACCGCAAGATCCTCCACCTGCCGGAGCTGCGGATCTCGTGCACCGCCGTCCGGGTGCCGGTATTCGTCGCGCACTCCGAGGCGCTCCACGTCGAGACGCGCGACCCGATCACGCCCGAGGCGGCGCGCGCTGCCTTCGGGCACGTCCCGGGCGTCGTCGTCGTCGACGATCCCGGCGCCCACGCCTACCCGCTCGCCACCGACGCCGCCGGCAGCGACGACATCTTCGTGGGGCGCGTCCGCCAGGACCCGTCGGTGCCCGACGGGCGGGGGATCGCGTTCTGGGTCGTCTCGGACAACCTTCGCAAGGGCGCCGCGAGCAACGCCGTCGAGCTCGCGATCGCGCTCGTCGAACGGGGCTGGGTCGCCGCCGCCTCGCGCCGCGGCGTCGTCGCCGGCCGGGGGTCCGCATGACCGACGCCGAGCGCGCGACCGCGCTCGAGGCGATCGCCCGCGAGGTCCGGAGCTGCACCAGGTGTCGCCTCCACGAGACGCGCACGCAGGCGGTGCCGGGCGAGGGGAGCCCCGACACCGAAGTGATGTTCGTGGGCGAGGGCCCCGGCTTCCACGAGGACCGGCAGGGCCGTCCGTTCGTCGGCCGCGCCGGGGAGCTGCTCGCGCGGCATCTCGCGTCGATCGGCTGGCGGCGCGACGACGTGTTCATCACGAACGTCGTGAAGTGCCGGCCGCCCGAGAACCGCGACCCGGAGCCGGACGAGATCGCCGCCTGCCTGCCGTACCTGCGCCGCCAGCTCGAGACGCTCGATCCGGCGCTCGTGGTGACGCTCGGCCGCCACTCGATGGGCCGCTTCGTGCCGGACGGGCGGATCTCGCGCGATCACGGCACGCTGCGCCCCGTCGATCCATCGACGGGTGCCGAGGCGGCGCTCGTCTACCCGATGTTCCACCCGGCGGCCGCCCTGCGCTCGCCGGACGTGGCCCGCCTGAGCGAGGAGGACATCCGTGGCGTCCCCGCAGCGCTCCTCGAGGCGCGTCGCCGGCGCGAGACGGTCGCGGAGCGTGCCGCCGAGCGGGAAGCGGACGAGGGATCCGCCGCGCGCGAGGAGCCCGTCGCCGAGCCCGTGCCCGGGGAGCCCGCCGAGACCCCCGCCGAGCGCGTGCTCGTGGTCGCCGGCGGGCCAGCTCCACCTCCAGCTCCCGCGTCCGGGGCGGCGCCCGTCGGGCGGGCACCGGAGCCCGCAACGAGCGACGCGACCGCGCCGTCCGACGCGCGGGTGACCGGCGAGACGGACGATCCGGACGCCGACGCCCGACCGGCCGACCGCGACCCATCCGACCAGATGACCCTCTTCTGATCCATCACCGAAGGACCCGCATGCCCTCCAGCCAGACACCGCTCCGGATCATCCCCCTCGGTGGGGTGGGGGAGATCGGCAAGAACATGTACGTGTTCGAGTACGGCGACGACATCGTCGTCATCGACTGCGGTCTCATGTTCCCCGAGGCCGAGATGTACGGGATCGACCTCGTCATCCCGGACGTCGCGTACCTGCGCGAGAACCGCGAGAAGGTCCGCGCCTTCCTCATCACCCACGCCCACGAGGACCATGTCGGCGGCCTGCCGTACGTGCTGCCCGAGTTCCCGGGCGTGCCGGTCTACGCGTCGACGCTCGCGCGCGGGCTCCTCGGCAACAAGGTCAAGGAGCACAAGCTCCGCAACAACCCGATCCTGCCCCTCGATCCGGGCGATGAGCTCGAGGTCGGACCGTTCACCGCCATCCCGTTCCGCGTCGGTCACTCCATCCCCGACGCGATGGGGATCGCGCTGCGGACGCCGGTCGGGACGGTCGTCCACACGGGCGACTTCAAGTTCGACCACACCCCCGTGGACGGCAAGCTCTCCGACTTCGCGATCCTCGCCCGCCTCGGCGCAGAGGGCGTCGTGTGCCTGCTGTCCGACTCGACGCGGGCCGAGAACCCCGGCTACACGCCCTCGGAGCGCACCGTCGGCGAGGCGTTCCGCGAGATCATGGAGCCGCTCGACGGCCGCGTGATCGTCGCGACGTTCGCGAGCAACATCGCCCGCCTCCAGCAGGTCCTCGACGCGGCCGCCGACATGGAGCGCAAGACGACGGTCATCGGACGCTCCATGGAGCAGAACTTCCGGATCGCGACCGATCTCGGCTACCTGAAGTACGACCCGGCGATGATCGTGGGCAAGGACAAGATCTCGAGCGTCCCGGACGACAAGCTCGTGATCGCGACCACCGGCGCCCAGGGCGAACCGATGGCGGGCCTGGCGCGGATGGCGAACCGCGACCATCGCTTCGTCGAGATCCAGCCGGGTGACACCGTCATCGTCTCGGCCAGCCCGATCCCCGGCAACGAGGAGGAGGTCGCCCGCACGATCGACAACCTGTTCAAGGCCGGCGCGAACGTGTTCTACCACTCGATCAAGCGCGCCCACGTCTCCGGCCACGCGAGCCAGGAGGAGCTCAAGCTCATGCTCGGGCTCACGAAGCCGCGCCACTTCATCCCGATCCACGGCGAGTTCCGGATGCAGGTCCAGCACGGCCGCCTCGCGATCGAGACCGGCGTCGATCCGGGCAACGTGTTCATCATCGAGAACGGCCAGCCGATCGAGATCCTCGCCGATGGGACGGCCCGCCGCGGGCAGGCGGTCCAGGCCGGCTACGTCTACGTCGACGGCCTGTCGGTCGGCGACGTCGGCGACGTCGTCCTGCGCGACCGGCGGGCGCTCGCGAACGACGGGATCTTCATGGTCGTCGTCACCGTCGACAAGCAGACGGGTTCCGTCATCGGCAAGCCCGAGGTCATCACCA
>JBFKVO010000169.1:0-3976 GCA_041639095.1 Candidatus Limnocylindrales bacterium
AGTGGGCCGTGAAATCGTCGAACGGGCGCGTCGGGCCCGGCCCGAACTACTTCTCGTCGGCGGGGAACGCCGTGTGGGTCGACGCCAGCGACCGCCTCCACCTCACGATCACGAAGGGCGCGCGCAACCGCTGGTACGCGACCGAGGTCATCAGCCGGGAGAGCTTCGGCTACGGGACCTACTCGTGGACGCTCGCGTCGCGCGTGGACCAGCTCGACAGGCAGGTCGTGCTCGGGCTCTTCACCTGGAACGACCTGCCGGACTACGCGCACCGCGAGATCGACTACGAGTGGGCGAAGTGGGGGAACGGCTCGGATCCGACGAACGCCCAGGTCGTCGTCCAGCCGTACGACGCGCCCGGCCATCTCGAGCGCTTCACCCAGCCGCCCGCGGCGGACACGACGCACCGGTTCACATGGGAGCCGGGGCGGGTGGACTTCCGGAGCTCCCACGCCAACGGCACGCCGTACTTCTCGTGGACATACGCCGGGACCGACGTCCCCGTCCCCGGAGGCGAGAACGCGCGGATGAACCTGTGGCTGTTCCGCGGCATCGCGCCGTCGGACGGCCAGGCCGTCGAGGTCGTCATCTCCGACTTCACGCACACGCCGCTCCCGCCCCCGTAGCGGGCCGCTCCTGCGAGGCGGCCGCGGTGGGCCGCCCCACGGCGGCTCCCGTCCGGCCCTGCCACACTCTGGGGATGGAGATCCACTTCCTGGGTGGCGCGACGACCGTCACCGGGTCGCGTTTCCTCGTCGAGACGTCGCGCGCCCATGTCCTCGTCGATTGCGGGATGTTCCAGGGCGGCCCGAACGAGTCCGTCCGGAACCGCGTCCCGCTCGGGTTCCATCCCGAGCTCCTGGACGCGATCGTCCTGACGCACGCCCACCTCGACCACTGCGGGCTCCTCCCGGTCGCGGTGCGCGAGGGGTATCGCGGCCGGATCTACGCGACGCGTGGGACCGCCGAGCTCGCCCGACTGGTCCTCCTCGACAGCGGCCGTCTCCACGAACGGTTCGCCCGCCGCGAGGCGCGCTGGGAGAAGCGCAATCCCGAGAAGGCCGTCGCCGACGACGCGCGCGAGGCGAAGCAGTACCAGGAGGCGCTCGAGGACGCGGCCGAGGGCCAGGCGATCCGCGGCCGCTCCGAGCACGACGACGCCCACATCGGGCCGGACGACGTCCGTGACGGTGAACACTTCGAGACGATCGTCGAGCCGGCAGACGGGCACGTGATCGACCCGGAGGCGGACCTGCGGGCGTTCGCCGCCGCCGTCGACATCGACCTCGACGAGCCGCTCTACACCGAACGGGAGGCGGACGCGGTCATCCCGCGGTTCCGCACCGTCGAGTACGACGCCGAGACGGAGGTCGCCCCGGGCGTCCATGCGACGTTCGTCGACGCGGGCCACATCCTCGGCTCGGCGATCATCCGCCTGCGGATCGTCGACCGCGAGGGCGAGCCCGAGCGGATCCTCGTCTTCTCCGGCGACCTCGGCCGGCCCGGGACGCCGATCATCCGCGATCCCGTCCAGCTCACGGACGCGGACTACGTCGTCGTCGAGTCCACGTACGGCGGACGCGAACACGAGCCGCAGGAGGAGGCGATCCGCATCCTCGCGGAGACGGTCCGGATGGTCGACGAGGCGGGCGGCGTCCTGCTCATCCCGTCGTTCGCCATCGGGCGGACGCAGGAGATCGTCTGGGAGCTCGACCGCCTCATCGAGCAGGGCGAGATCCCGCTCCTGCCGCTCTACCTCGATTCGCCGATGGCGTCGCGCGCCTCGGACATCTACCACCGGTACACCGACTACTACGACCCCGAGACGGCCGAGCTGCTGCGCGACGGCGCGACGCCCCTCGATTACCCGAAGCAGATCGTCACCCGCGCCCACGAGGAATCCGAGGCGATCGCCAAGGCACAGCGGCCGTACATGATCGTCGCCTCGAACGGGATGCTGACCGGGGGACGGAGCGTCCTCCACCTGCGCAACCTCGTCGACGACCCGACCGCGACGATCCTGTTCGTCGGCTACCAGGGGCAGGGGACGCTCGGCGCACACCTCCAGAACGGCGCCGAGACGGTGCGCATCGGCGGCCAGGTCCATCGCGTCCGCTGCCGGATCCGCTCGGTCTCCGGGTTCTCCGCCCACGCCGACGAGGGCGAGATCCTCGCCTGGCTGGGCCGCTTCGGCGAGGGCCGGGGTCCCGGCGACCCGGGGTTCCCGCGCCGCGTGTTCCTCGTCCACGGCGACCCCGACGCCCAGCTCGCCCTCGAGCCGAAGGTCCGGGCGCTCGGGTTCGAGACGCACATCCCGCGCTGGCACGAGCGCGTCGAGCTGGGCTAGGGCGGGTCGTTGGCGGCGGCGCGGCTCGTGTCCCGGCGGGCGCGACACCGGTCCATCAGGCGCGACGGCCGGGGTGCTCCGCGCCCCGGATCGGAGAATCGTCGGGCGGCCCCGTCCGCCGCACCGCCAAGGAGCTTCCGCTCGTGCGCCCCACCCTGACCGTCCTCGACGACACGCTCATCGACCGGATCGTCGATGAGGCGAAGCGCGTCCTCGCCGAGGACGGCATGGAGATCCGCGGTCCGGAGATGCGCCGGCGCCTCCTCGACCACGGTCTCCCGACCGACGCGTCCGGGGCGCGGATCCTGTTCCCGCCCGATGTCGTCGACCGGGCGATCGCGTCGGCGCCGTCGTCGTTCTGGCTGCACGACCGTGCGGGAGATCCGCACGCGGACATCGGCGGCGACCGCGTCCACTTCGTCCCCGGCTCGTCCGGGCTCCGAGTGCTGGATCACCGGACGGGCGAGGTCCGCCTCGCGAACACCGCCGACTTCACCGAGTACGTCCGCCTCGGCGACGGCCTCCCGAACATCCCGTACCTGGCGACCGCATTCTCGACGAACGACGACATCGAGGCCCAGGTGTCCGACGCATGGCGCCTGTTCCTGTGCCTGACGAACTCGACGAAGCCGGTCGTGTCCGGGGCGTTCACCGAGCACGGCGTGCCGCGGATGGTCGAGCTGATGCAGCTCTTCCGGCGGGACCGGGCCGACCTCGTCGCGCGGCCGATGTCGATCTTCACGATCACCGCGACCGGCAACTTCCGCTACAGCGAGGACTCCTGCCAGAACCTCATCGACTGCGTCGAGGCCGGGATCGCGGTCGAGATCGTGCCGGTGACGCTCATGGGCCTCATCGCGCCGGTCACGATCGTGGGCGCCGCCGTGTTCCACACGGTCGACGTCCTCGCCGGCATCACGATGGCCCAGGTCGTAAGGCCGGGCGCGCCGGTCCTGTTCGGGGGCGCGCCGGCCACGTTCCACATGAAGGCGGCGAGCTCGCCGATGGCGGCCATCGAGGCGATCCGCCTCGACGCGGCCTACGTCGCGGTCGCGAAGCGCCTGGGCCTGCCCTGCCAGGGGTACATGGCGCTCTCGGACGGGAAGGTGCTCGACGCGCAGGCCGGGGCGGAGACGTTCGGCAGCGCAATCGTGGCCGCGCTGGCCGGGGTGAACTCCGTATCCGGCCCCGGGATGCTCGACTTCGTCCTCGTCTTCAGCCTGGCGAAGCTCGTCTTCGACGACGAGATGTGCGGCCAGGCGCTCCAGTTCGTGCGCGACATCAGGGTCGTCGACGATCTGCCCGTCACGGAGCTCGTCGCGAGGCTGCGCGAGGACCAGCACCTGATCATGGCCGACCACACGCTCGCGCACTGGCCCACCGAGCTGTACCTCACGGGTCCCGTGGTGGACCGCGACAACCGTGAGAACTGGCTCAAGGCGGGCGGGAAGGATGCCGACGCGCGGGCGCGGGCGGAGGTCGACCGGCGGCTCGCAGCCTACCGGCCGGTCGAGACGCACCCGGCGATCGTCGCGGAGATGGAGCGGATCATCCGCGCCGGCCTGACCGAGCAGGAGCGGCTGCCGGTCGTGCCGCCTCCGCCCGAGCACCGGCCGGGAGACGAGGGGA
>JBFKVO010000170.1:0-3967 GCA_041639095.1 Candidatus Limnocylindrales bacterium
CCCGAGTTCAAGTCGCGGCCCGAGCGGCCGCACCCGCTCTTCGATGGCTTCGTGTCGGCCGCGCTCGCCGTGCGCGAGGGTCGCATGCCGGCCTTCGAGGGCGCCCCGGCGGCCGGTGCCGCGGCGGCCACGGCCCCGCCAGTCACGACGGTCGAGAGCGCCTCACCCGCAGAGCCCGTCGCCAGCGAGGCGGACGGGTCGAGTCGGCGCGCGTAACGGTCACTGCGCCGCACGGACTGGAGATGGAGGGCCCGTTCGCCGAGCGATCCGCGCTCCCGGCGTAGAATCGCGCCGCGACCCCGCCCCCTGAAGGGAGCCCACACGATGAAGATCTTCCTCGACACCGCCGACATCGACGAGATCCGCACCGCCGCCCGCTGGGGCGTGCTGGACGGCGTGACGACGAACCCGACGCTCTACGCGAAGGTCGGCGGCTCGTACGACGACATCCTCGCCGAGGTATGCCGCATCACCTCCGGCCCGGTGTCGGCCGAGGTCATCGCCGACGACGTCGACGGCATGCTCGCCGAGGGGCGCCACTTCGCGAAGATCGCGCCGAACATCGTGGTCAAGGTCCCGATGAGCGAGACCGGCCTCGAGGCGATCAGCCGCTTCGCAGAGGAAGGGATCAAGACGAACTGCACGCTCGTCTTCACGTCGAACCAGGGCCTGCTCGCGGCGAAGGCGGGCGCCAGCCTGATCAGCCCGTTCGTCGGCCGCCTCGACGACATCAACCAGGACGGGATGATCGTCGTGCGCGAGCTCGCCGAGATCTTCGCGATCCACGAGATCGAGTCGGAGGTCCTCGCGGCATCGATCCGCCATCCGCAGCACGTGACGCACGCGGCGCTCGCGGGCGCCCACATCGCGACGATGCCGTTCAAGGTCCTCCAGCAGATGGTCCGTCACCCGCTCACCGACAAGGGCATCGTCCAGTTCAAGAAGGACTGGGAAGCCGCCCGCGCCGAGGCCGCCGCCCGCAGCTGAGCCCGCGGTCCGGGATCGTCGGGCCGGGCGTCCCCGCGTCCGTACGCCGGCTCCCGACCCGGTCCCGTCAACTCGCACGAGATCGACGTCCGACCCGGGCCAGGGCGCCGGCCGCGTCCATTGACGGCCCCCGAATGGGTCGCTATGCTCCCACCATTCCCACCGGCCCCGCTGCGGAGCGATTCCGCGCGAACCCTGTGCCGGTACCCACCCACAGGTGATCCCACCCCATGCCCAACGGTCCCGAGTACCGCTCACGCAACCGCCGATCCCGTCGTCGCAACCCTGTCGGGCGCGCCCCGGTCAGCGAGTTCGACGAGATGCAGGAGCTCGAGGCGGCCCGCGAGCGCAACGACCTCGACGTCAGCGACCTGCGCGAGATGAGCGTCACCGAGCTCCGCCAGGTCAGCCGCGACCTCGAGCTCGAGACGGCCACGACCGAGCGCAAGGACGATCTCGTCGACCGCATCCTCCAGCGCCAGACCGAACGCGCCGGCCATGCCTACGCGACCGGCATCCTCGACATCGTCGACGAGGGCTTCGGCTTCATGCGCCGGCACGGCCTCCTGCCCAGCCCGGACGACGTCTACGTCAGCTCCAGCCAGGTCCGCCGCTTCGGTCTGCGGATCGGCGACCGGATCTCGGGTGCCGTTCGCGTCCCGCGCGACGGCGAGAAGTACTGGGGGCTCCTCCGCGTCGACGCGGTGAACGGTGTCGACATCGAGAGCGCCCGCCGCCGCCCGCACTTCAACGACCTCACGCCGGTCCACCCCGACGAGCTGATCAACCTCGAGGCGGACCCGAAGAACCTCAGCCAGCGCCTGATCAATCTCGTCAACCCGCTGGGCAAGGGCCAGCGCGCCCTCATCGTGAGCCCGCCGAAGGCCGGCAAGACGATGCTCCTCAAGCAGATCGCCAACGGGGTCACGGCGAACTACCCGGAGATCCTCCTCATGGTCGCGCTCATCGGCGAGCGCCCCGAGGAGGTCACCGACATGCGCCGGAGCGTGAAGGGCGAGGTCATCAGCTCGACCTTCGACGAGCCGACCGAGAACCACACGCACGTCGCCGAGATGGCGCTCGAGATCGCGAAGCGCCAGGTCGAGACCGGCCGGGACGTCGTGATCCTGCTCGACTCGATCACCCGGCTCGCGCGCGCATACAACCTCGCCCTGCCGCCGTCCGGCCGGACGCCCTCGGGTGGCCTCGACCCGATCGCGCTCTATCCGCCGAAGCGCTTCTTCGGCGCCGCCCGGAACATCGAGGAGGGCGGCTCGCTGACGATCATCGGGACCTGCCTCGTCGATACCGGGTCGCGCATGGACGACGTCATCTACGAGGAGTTCAAGGGCACCGGCAACTCCGAGCTCATCCTCGACCGCAAGCTTGCCGAGAAGCGGATCTTCCCGGCGATCGACGTCCAGCGTTCGGGCACCCGCCGCGAGGAGCTGCTCCTCGAGGAGGGCACCCTCAAGATGGTCTGGACGATGCGCCGGATGCTGTCGGCGGTCGGCACGAACGAGGGCATCGAGCTCCTCCTCAACCGGATCGCGAAGACCGAGTCGAATGCCCAGTTCCTCGCGACGCTGACGAAGAGCCTCGACGCGTAGCCGGGACCCGTCGCGCCGACCGGCCCCGCGGGTTTGCGGGAAGCAGCGTCGTCTGCTACGGTTCGGCCCGACGTCGGCGCCTGTCCGGAGGAGGGCAGGCCCCGGCCGCGGAGGAGAGAACCCCCAGCTCGACACGCGACCACCGGACGGTCCATCCCCGACCCCCTCGCGCCCCACGCAGCGCCGGGCCGTCCTCCGTCAGGAGATCGTATTGCCGAAAGCTCCCGCTGGCGTCCAGCGGACCGACCGCCGCCCGCGCCCCCACCGCGCGGTCCGCACGACGAACGCCAAGCGCTTCCATGACCGGAGCGTCGCGCTCGCGCGCGCGCTCGCCGCGCGCCTGACCCAGCGCGCTCCCGCCCGGGCGGCAGCCCGTCGGGCGGCGCCGCTCTCCGACCTCGCCGGCCGAGTCGGCCGGGGGTTCGGTGCCGGCCTGCACTCCGAGCGCGTCGTCCCGATCGGTGCGGCGCTCATCCTGCTCGTCGCCTCCGTCCTCAGCTACGCCCCGGCCCCGACGCCCGGCGACAACCGGGGCGGGACGGCCGCGCGCGGGGCCGAACCGCGCGTCGCGGTCGGCGGCGACGTCGAGGGGCTCCAGTTCGAACCCGTCCCCGGCTCCGCGGTCAAGCCCGGCTCCGATGTCGAGTCGTATGCGCCGATCGAGCTGGCGGGACTCCTCGGCGGCCGCGAGCAGGCGACGCTCGAAGCCGCGGGCCTCGGCCACCCCGATCCCGCGGACGTCCCCGTCGACACGGCGTTCCTCGACGACGGCACGCTCCTGAAGCCGATCGCGGTCGATACCACCGTCGACGACGCCTCCGACAAGCTCGTCGAGTACCGGGTCGAGGCGGGCGACACGCTCGTCGGGATCGCGAACAAGCACGGCGTGTCGATGATGACCCTCTGGTGGGCGAACGCGCTGACCTCCAAGGACGACCTCAAGGTCGGACAGGTCCTCGTGATCCCGCCGGTCAGCGGCCTCGTCCACGTGGTCAAGGAGGGCGACACCCTCGAGGCGCTGGCGGCGCAGCACGGGATCGACGCCGTTGACATCATCGAGGTCAACGAGCTCCAGGACCCGACACTCGTCCTCGGGCAGACGATCCTCCTGCCGGGTGCCCTGGGCGAGGGCATCCCGACCCCGAAGCCGACGCCGCGCCGGATCGTGCAGAGCAGCGGCGGGACCGTCCGGCCGCCGGTCACGTACTCGGGCGGCCGGTTCGTCTGGCCCGTCGTCGGCGGAAACAACTACATCAGCCAGTACTTCCGCTACGGCCACTACGGCCTCGATATCGCCGCGACCTACGGCTCCACGGTTCGTGCTGCGGCCGCGGGGACCGTGACCTTCGCCGGGTGGCGGAGCAACGGCG
>JBFKVO010000171.1:0-3954 GCA_041639095.1 Candidatus Limnocylindrales bacterium
CGGCGACTGACCCGCCGCACACCGGGAGATCCGGAGGTCACCGGGCGACTTCGCCGCGGGCGAGGTCGCCGCGGGCGAGGTCGCCGATCCCCGGTCAGCGCGGCTCGAGCGGCGACTCCGACGGCATCAGGCTGGGCGGCGGCGGCGCGGCGCCCTCGTCCGGTCCGACATCGCCCGAGCCGACCCAGCGATCCGACACGGGCCGGACGAGCCACAGCCCGATGATCATCGTCACGAGCAGGGTGACGATCGCGAGCTGGTAGGCGCCGACCCCGAGCGCGTCGAAGAACAGCAGCAGGATGAACCCGTACGCGAGCTGGCCGATGACCTGCGAGCCCTTGCCGACGAGTCCGTACAGCCCGAAGAACTCGCCGATCCGCGCCGGCGGGGAGAGCCGGATCATGAACACGCGGTCGGCGACCTGCACGCCACCGAGACCGCTCCCGAGGATGGCCCCCGCGATGAGGAACAGCGCCAGCCCGTGCAGGGTCCCCCCGAAGCTCAGCGAGATCCCGCCGATGACGAGCCCGATCGCCCACGACCACAGGACGACCATGAGCGTCCGCCGCGGGCCCCAGCGGTCCACGAGCCGGCCCCAGCCGAACGAGGCGAGGACGGCGACCACGGTCAGCCCCAGCAGGATGAGGTTCGCGACCGTCGGCGTGAGGTCCATCGCGCGAACGGCCACGACGCTCATGACGACGATGACCGTGTTCACCGCGTCGGAGTAGAAGAAGCGCCCGATGAGGAAGCGGAAGAGGCCGGGGACCTCGCGCGCGTGGGCGATCGTCCGGAAGATCTGGTTCCACGACCCGCGGACGTCCTCGGCGCCGATCTCGCGCTCGCCCTTCGACTCCCGGACGACGACGAAGATCGGCACCGCGAAGATCGCGTAGAGGACGGCGGCGAGCCGGAAGCGGTCGGCGACGTCGACGTCCAGGAAGAAGATCAGCAGCCCCGAGAAGATCGTCCCGAGGTAGCCGATCGCCACCCCGATCCCCGACAGGCGGCCCCGCGTCTCGGGATGGCTGACCGTGCGCAGGGTCGCGTCGTAGTAGATGAGCGCGGCCTGGTACGAGAAGTTCGCGACGACGAACAACACGAGGCCCGTCGTCGGCCCGGCCTCGGCGATGAACGCCGTCGGCGCCACGCAGGCGACCGTGAACACGAGCAGGAACGGGAGGCGCCGACCCCCGATGTCGGACAGCGCGCCGAGGATCGGCGACACGATGGCGTTGAGACCGACGCTCGCGACGATCGCGACGCTCAGGAGGAAGTTGCCGTCGCGCTCGCCGAACTGCGCGGTGTCGGTCAGCCACAGGCCGATGGCGCCCGAGACGACGACGAAGCTGAAAATCGTGTTCGCGAAGTCGTACACCGCCCAGGCGAGCGGCACGACCGTGCGGCCGGACGGCGTGAGGCCGGCGAGCCCTCGCCCGGACGCGGAGGTCGAACGGCCGTCGGCGGTCGCCACGGGCGGATGATAGGTCCCCGACCCCCGCCGCGGAACCCCCATGTCCGTGCACGTGCCGCGAGCCCGGTCGCGACCGCCGCCGGGTGTAGCATCGGACGATGGACACCGCGACCGCACCACGCGACGCGGCGATCGCCGCACGGGACTGGCGCCCGATGGCCTTCGGGGTTCGCGCCGCACGCGACATCCGCGACCCGCTCCTCGAACCCGCCTGGTTCGGCCCGCGCGTCCTCGTCCTCGTCGCCGGCAGCACGGTCGAGATCCGTGACGAAGCGGGCGCGCACGTCACGGGCCGGCGCGACCTCGAGGACGCGCTCGTCGAGGCCGTCGCCGCGACCGGGAGCGACACGGTCATCGCCGACGGCCACCTGACGGCCGCGCCCACCCGTGGGACGGTCGGGGTCGGCGTGGGCTTCGACGTCCTCGATTCGATCGACCCGGCCCAGGTCGGCCGCCAGATGCTGCTCGGCAGCGGCGGCCGCCGCGCGCGGCGACGCGACCAGCTCGAAGCCGACCGGGCGCGCCGCGAGCGCGTCTCGGACGAGCCCGCCGTCGCGTTCGTCGCGATCGACCTGCTGTGGCTCGACGAGACGCCGCTGCTCGACGTCCCGCTCCTCGAGCGCAAGCGCCTCCTCGAGTCGGCTCTCGCGGAGTCCGCGCTCGTCCGCCGGAGCGTCCACGTCCGGCCGCCGGTGGAAGCCTGGTTCGCCCAGTGGCGCGCGTTCGGCTTCCGCGAGATGAGCGTGCGGAGCGCGAACAGCCGCTACCGGCCCGGCGACACCGCGGACGACTGGACGACGGCGCTCCTGCCGAAGCGCTGAACCGGCCGGCCCTGGGCCGGGCGCAGCGCGACGACCCGGGGGATGGTAGGGTGAAATGGATGCCCGACAGCACCCTCACCCCTGCGATCAAGGACCAGATCGCCGCCCTGGGGCGGGCGGACATCATGGTCGGGATCCCGAGCTTCAAGAACGCCGCGACGATCGGCTATGTCGTGCACGCCGCACAGGCCGGCCTCGTCCAGTACTTCCCCGACCTGCGCCCGGTCGTCGTCAACTCCGACGCCGGCTCGCCGGATGGGACGCAGCGCGTCGTCATCGAGACGGAGCCCCCGAACTACGTCGAGGAGATCCTCCTCGTCCGCCCGACGAACAAGCTCTCGCGCGTCTCGCTGACCTACCCCGAGATCGACGGGATCGGCGGCAAGGGCGCTGCGCTGCGCACGATCTTCGAGATCGCCGACGCGCTCGAGGTCCAGGCGCTCGTCGTCGTCGACTCCGATCTGCGCTCGATCCTGCCCGAGTGGATCGAGCTGCTCGCCGGCCCGATCCTCAAAGGGGGCTACGACTTCGTGGCGCCGCTCTACTCGCGCTACAAGTACGACGGCACGATCACGAACACCGTCACCTACCCGCTCACCCGGGCGCTGTACGGGCACCGGATCCGGCAGCCCATCGGCGGCGACTTCGGGGTCTCGGGCGACCTCGTGAAGGCCTATCTCGACGCGGATGACTGGACCGACGACATCAGCAAGTTCGGGATCGACATCTGGATGACGACGACCGCCCTGGCGGGCGGCTTCGCGATCTGCCAGACCCGGCTCGGATCCAAGGTCCACGACCCGAAGGACCCCGGATCGGACCTCGGCCCGATGTTCCGCCAGGTCGTCGGCACGATCCTGCGGCTCGCCGTGCGCCATGCCGACCGCTGGAAGGGCGTGCACGGCAGCCACGACGTACCGGCCTACGGCTTCGAGCGGATCGCCGACCCGCCGCCGCTCGACGTCAACACGGTCCGGCTCGCGTCCGAGTTCAGCAACGGCGCCCTGACCCTCGCCGATACGTGGCGGACGATGTTCGCGCCCGCGAACGTCGACGCGATCCTCGAGCTCGCCGAGGAGGCCGGGCGGATGGGCGAGGCGGCGCGCGCCTCGCTCGAGATGGACGCGCCCGGCGCCGCGGTCCCGTCGACCGCGCAAATGGCCGAGGCGCTGGCCGGCTTCCACTTCCCCGACGACCTCTGGGCGCGCACCGTGTACGACCTCGTCATCGCCGCGCGGCGCGAGCCGGGCGCCGTGGACAAGATGGTCGCGTCGTTCGTGCCGGTCTACTTCGGCCGCGTCGCGAGCTTCATCATCGAGAACCGCGACCTCACCACCGACCAGGCGGAGGAACGCGTCATGCGCCAGGCCCGCGAGTTCGAGCTCCTGAAGCCCTACCTCGTCGAGAGCTGGGAGGCGTCCGACGCGGCCGCCTCCCCGGCCGTCGAGACCGCCCCGGTCGGCGCCGAGTGAGCCCCGAGCCGCTCCCGGCCCGCATCCTCATCCCCGTCGCCAACCCGGCGACGGCGGAGGAGCTCATCGGCCTCGGCGCGGACCTGCTCGAGCCACGGACCGGCGAGCTCACCGCGCTCGGTATCGTCGAAGTGCCCGAGGGGATGGCGCTGTCGGAGGGCGCGTCTCGCGCGCGCCACGCGCGCCG
>JBFKVO010000172.1:0-3928 GCA_041639095.1 Candidatus Limnocylindrales bacterium
CGACGACGCGGCCGCCGTCGTCATCCGCCTGAACACGCCCGGCGGCAGCCTCGACGCGACCCAGAAGATCGTCTCGAGCCTACTGAGCGCAGACATCCCCGTCATCGTGTGGGTGGCCCCGGCCGGGGGGAAGGCCGCGAGCGCCGGCACGTTCATCACGCTGGCAGGCCACCTCGCGTACATGGCGCCCGGCACGAACATCGGCGCCGCGTCGCCGGTCGGCGGCGGAGGCGAGGACATCCCGGGGACGCTCGGCGAGAAGGTCCTCAACGACGCGGTCGCGAACATCACCGCGATCGCCGAGGCGCGCGACCGGCCGGTCGACTGGGCCGTCGCCACGGTCAAGGAGGCGAAGTCCTCACCCGCCTCCGAGGCGGTCGAGGTCGGCGCGGTCGACGGGATCGCCGAGACCATCGACGAGGTCCTCGCCCTGGCGACGGGTCGCATGGTGACGATCGGTGGTCAGGAACGGACCCTCGATCTCTCCGGGGCCACGGCCGACGAGCTGGCGATGAACCCGTTCCAGGCGTTCCTCCACCTGCTGTCCGACCCGAATATCTCGTTCCTGCTGTTCACGATCGGTTTCTACGGCCTCTTCTTCGAGCTCCAGAACCCGAACTTCGTGACGGGGATCCTCGGCGCATTCGCGATCATCCTCGCGTTCATCGGCTTCGGCAGCCTTCCGCTCAACGTGGGAGGGCTCCTGCTCATCGCCCTGGCGATCGTGCTCTTCATCCTCGAGCCCCAGGTGTCGAGCAACGGCCTGCTCACCGTCGGCGGGCTCGTCGCGTTCGTCCTCGGCGCCTCCGCGCTGTTCACGGCGCCGGGCGATCCGACGGAGCCGTTCGTGGAGGTCGCCGGGCCGCTCATCGCCGTGATGACCGCGACGACCGGGATCTTCATGTTCCTCATCGCCTGGGCGGCGATGCGCAGCAGGACCCTGCCCTCGAGCGGCGGGCTCGTCGGCAGTGCGGCGGGCGGACTGGCCATTGGCCTGTCCGGCGTGGTGCGGAGCCCGCTCGCCCCGGAGGGATCGATCTACGCGGGCGGCGAGGAGTGGTCCGCCCGCAGCGCCGACGACCGCCCGTTGCCTCGTGGCGAGCCCGTTCGCATCGTCCGGATCGACGGACTGACCGCCGTCGTGGAGCCGGACCCGTCATCATCTGCAGAACACGGAGCCTGAGAGGGGAGATCCATGGAGTTCCCGACCGTTGCCGCGATCGTCGCGTTCCTGCTCGTCGTCGCGCTCGTCGTCGTCTACCTGTCGATCCGGGTCGTCCAGCAGTACGAGAAGATGGTCGTCTTCCGGCTCGGCCGGACGAACGAGGGCCTCGTCCGCGAGCCTGGCCTTCGCTTCCTGATCCCGATCATCGACCGGCCGGTCAAGGTGGACCTGCGCGAGCAGTTCATCGAGGTCCCGAGCCAGACGGCGATCACGAAGGACAACGCCCCGATCAACATCGACTTCCTGATCTACTGGAAGATCGTCGACCCGCTCAAGAGCGTCGTGAACGTGGCGTTCTTCGCGGGCGCCCTCCAGGGCATCGCCACGACGACGCTCCGCGCCGTCATCGGCGACATCATCCTCGACGACGTCCTCTCCAAGCGCGACCAGATCAACGAGATCCTGCGCGTCCGGCTCGACGAGTCGACCGAGCGCTGGGGCGGCAAGATCACGACCGTCGAGATCCGCGAGATCACCCCGCCCCGCGACGTCCAGGACGCGATGAACCGACAGCTCTCGGCCGAGCGCACGCGGCGAGCGGTCATCACCGAATCCGAGGGCAGCCGGCAGGCGGCGATCAACGTCGCCGAGGGCCAGAAGCAGGCGGAGATCCTCAAGGCAGAAGGCGACCGCCAGGCCGCGATCCTGCGGGCCGAGGGCTTCAGCGAGGCTCTGACGCGGATCTTCCAGGCGGCCAGCGGCGTGGACCAGAAGACGATGGCGCTCCAGTACCTCGAGGCGCTCAAGGCGCTCGGCAACAGCCCGTCGACGAAGTTCGTCATCCCGACCGAGTTCACGCGGCTCATCGAGCCGTTCACCGGGTTCGTGCAGGGCGGCATGGCCGCCAGCGGATCCGGCGGCTCGGGCGGGTCCGGCGCCGGGCCGTCGCGCTGACGATCGCCGCGTGATCCGCCGCCTCCTCGCCGGTGCGGCGGCGATCGCGCTGCCGATCGCGTCGTTCGGGTTCATCGCGCGGCGCGGCGCGGAGCGCCTGCTCGCAGCGCCCCGTCGCGCGCCGGGCGAGGAGGCGATCGCGGCCGCCGTCGACGCGCTCGGCGGCGAGGTCGTCCGGATCCGCTCGCGCGACGGACTGCGACTCCACGGGCGCTGGATCCCCGCCGACGCCGAGCCCGTGGGCGCCGATGCCCTCGACGGGGCACGGTGGGAGCCGGACGAGCACGAGGCGATCGTGCTCCTTCATGGGTACTCCGGCTCGATCGCGCCGGACCTCGTCGAGTATGCGCCGGCGCTGCGCCGCACGGCCGCCGTGCTCGGCCTCGACTTCCGCGGGCACGGCGGCTCCGAGGACGGTCCCACGACGTTCGGACATCTCGAGGTCGAGGACGTCGCCGGCGCGCTGGCCTGGCTCGGTGAGCGCGGCGTGGAGCGGGTCGCGCTCGTCGGCACGTCGATGGGCGGCATGACCGCGATCGCCGCGGTCGCGGTCCTCGGCGACGGGACGATCGCCGGCGCGGACGCGGACCCGGACGTGCCGGCGGGCGGTGCTCCTCCGCGTCCGCCCCGGATCGTCGCGGTCGTCGGCGATTCGGTGGCGCCCGAGCTCGCGCTCGTCGTGGCGAACCGGATGCGCGGCCCGGCGCGCAGGTTCGTCGCCGACCGGCTGTTCGCCGCCGCCGCACGGCGGGTCGGGGCGGACCTCCGTGCGACCGAGCCGATCCGGGTCGTGGGTCTCGTGGAGCCGGTGCCGCTCCTGCTCATCCACGGTGACGCCGACACCACGGTGCCGATCCGCGACGGACTCCGCCTGGCCGCGGCGGCCGGGCCGTCGAGCGAGCACTGGATCGTCCCGGGCGCCGAGCACAGCCGCGGCCACGAGCTCGACCCGGCTGCCTGGGACGGACGCGTGACCGGGTTCCTGCGCGATGCCTTCACCGCGGGTCGGGGAGCGGCGGCTATACTCGACCGGCCGGGGCCCCCCGAATCGGTCGGCGCCCCGCACCATCCCCGATAGGAGGGCTCTCGGACCGATGGCGGCCAAGCTCCTCGTCGTCGACGACGACCCGAACGTCCAGCGACTGCTCCAGTACACCCTGAAGCAGGAGGGCTACGACGTCATCACGGCGACGGACGGCGTCGAGGGACTTCGGCTGTGGACGGAGCAGTCGCCCGCGCTCGTCCTCCTCGACGTCGCGCTCCCGAAGCTCGACGGCTACCAGGTCGCGACGAAGATCCGCGAGCAGGAAGCCGGGGGCGCGCACGTCCCGATCATCATGCTCACCGCCGAGCGCGAGGTGGAGCAGAAGGTCCGCGGCCTGCGGGCCGGCGCCGACGACTACCTCATCAAGCCCTTCCATCCGGCCGAGCTGATGGCCCGGATCAAGAGCCTGCTCGCACGGTTCGCGCCGCGCGACGCGCTCGTCGGCCACCCGCCGATGGGACGCCTCCTCGCGTTCTACGGGGCGAAGGGCGGAGTCGGGACGACGACGATGGCGATCAACAGCGCGATCGCCCTCCATCGCGAGCTCGGCCGCAAGGTCTGCCTCGTCGACGGCAACCTCCAGTTCGGCGACCATCGCGTGTTCCTCGATCTCGGTCTCGACAAGCGGAGCATCGTCGACGTCGTCAGCGCACCGTCGATCGACATCGACCTCATCCGCCAGGTCGTCGTGAAGCACGACTCGGGGATGGACCTCCTCCTCGCGCCGCCCTCGCCGGAGACCGCCGAGCTCGTGACGACCGAGC
>JBFKVO010000173.1:0-3900 GCA_041639095.1 Candidatus Limnocylindrales bacterium
CTCTGGGGGCCGCGCGCCCGCGACATCCTCGCGCCCCTCACGAAGGACGACGTTTCGCACGACGGCTTCCCGTACATGACCGCGCGCGAGATCACGGTCGCGGAGATCCCCGTCCTCGCGCTCCGGGTGACCTACGTGGGCGAGCTCGGCTGGGAGCTGTACCCGCCCGCGGAGTACGGCCGGGCGTTGTGGGACCGGCTCTGGGCGGCGGGGCGCGAGGTCGGCCTCACGGCGGCCGGCTATCGGGCGATCGACGCGCTCCGGCTCGAGAAGGGCTACCGCGTCTGGTCGAGCGACATCACCCCCGAGGAGACGCCGTACGAGGCCGGTCTCGGCTTCGCGGTCGCGCTCGACAAGGGGGTCGACTTCATCGGCCGCGACGCGCTCGTCGCTGCAAAGGCGGCGGGTCCCCGGAAGCGCCTCCGCTGCCTCGTCCTCGACGACCCGCGCTCGGTCGCGCTCGGCAACGAGCCGGTCCGCGTCGACGGGGCGATCGTCGGGCGGGTGACGACCGGCGGCTACGGCTTCGCCGTCGAGCGTTCGATCGCCTACGCGTACCTCCCGCCCGAGCAGGCGGCGTTCGGGACGCGTGGCGAGATCGACATCTTCGGCCAGTGGATCGGCTGCGAGGTCGTTCGCGAGCCGCTCTACGACCCGGAGGGGGCGAGGATCCGCTCGTGAGCGGTGACCGGTCCGGGGCGGCGCCGTACGGGCCCGAGTGGAGCGCGTCGCTTCGCGACGGGTCGGACGAGGAGCTCCACGGCTGGGTGGAGCTCGGCCTCCGGATCTGCGACGAGACCGACCCGATCGCGCTGCGCCACTTCCGGCGGGACATCGCGAAGGAGCGCAAGGCGGATCGCTCGTGGGTCACGGAGGCCGACCGGGAGACGGAGCGCGCGATCCGCTCGCGGGTCGCCGCGGCCCACCCCGACCACGGGCTCGTCGGCGAGGAGTACGGCGCCGAGACCGGGGCGGGGGAGGTGCGCTGGTACATCGACCCGATCGACGGCACCCACAACTTCATCCGCGGCGTGCCCCACTTCGCGACCCTCCTCGCGGTCGAACGGCGGGGCGAGCTCCAGGCGGCGGTCATCTCGGCCCCGGCCCTCGGCGAGCGCTGGTACGCGTGGCGGGGTGGGGGAGCCTGGGCGGTCGGCGCGCCCGGCACGGACGGGCCGCGGCGGATCGGCGTGTCGAGCGTGGCGTCGCTCGCGGACGCGACGGTGCTGTACGCCTCGGCGCGCGAGCTCGGCCGGTCGCCGCTCGTGCCGGGCTTCGGCCGCTGGCTGGCCGCGGCCTGGCGCGACCGCGGCTTCGGCGACTTCTGGGGCTACACGCTCGTCGCCGAGGGTGCCGCGGAGGTGATGGTCGAGGTCGGCCTCTCGCCGTGGGACATCGCCGCGCCGACGCTCATCGTCGAGGAGGCGGGCGGTCGCGTCACGGATCTCGCGGGGCGGCGCTCCCTGACGGGCGATGTCTTCATCACCTCGAACGGCGCTGTCCACGACGAGACGCTTCGCCTGCTCGGCGGGCGAGCGGAACGCTGACATGTCCGGCCTCGCGGCCCTCGCCCGCCTCGCTCGGCGTGGATGGCGCGCGATCCGTCAGCCTTGGTGGGCCCTGGGGCGTGTCGCCGATCGCCTGCGACGGCGCGCCACGCGCGCCCCCGGGGCCGCGTCCGGCCGCCGCGGTCCGGGCGTGACGCGTGGGATCGATCGCGTCCACGTCGGCTCGGGCCCACACAACCTCTTCGCGGACTGGTGGAACGTCGACGTCCGCCCGTTCCCGGGCGTCGACGAGGTGATGGACGCGACCCGCACGTGGCCCTGGCGCGACCTGTCGGCCGTCTACGGCGAGCACTTCCTCGAGCACCTCGACGTCGCGGGAGCCATGGCCTTCCTCGAGGAGGCGGCGCGGGCGCTCCGCCCGGGCGGTGTGCTCCGCCTCTCGACGCCGTCACTCGAATGGGTGTGGCGGACGCACCTCGACCCGTCCGCGGACCCGGACGTGCTCGCCGCCCAGACCTATCGGGCGAACCGCGCCTTCCACGGCTGGGGCCATCGCTTCCTGTACAGCCGCCCGGTCCTCGTGCGGCTTCTCGAGGCGGCCGGGTTCGCCGACCTGACGTTCCACGCCTACGGCGAGAGCGACCGCGACGAGCTGCGCGGGCTCGAGCGCCACGGCGGCTTCGAGGTCGTGGACGGCTTCCCCAGCGTGTGGATCGTCGAGGCCGTCCGCGGGGAAGGCCCGGCCGGGATCGATCCGGCGATCCGCGCCGAGGTCGAGCACGAGTTCGGGCGTTACGTCCGGTCCGGCCACTGAGCCGTCCTGCGCTCAGCCCCCGCCGAGGTCCAGGCGCATGAGCCAGCGCGGGCGGCCCGCGCTGTGGGCGTCGGTCAGGACCCGCCGTTCGAAGCCGGCGGCTTCGAACATGGAGGTGAAGCCGACGAACCCGAAGGCGACGTCGACCCGCTGGCCCTCCGCGTCGATCGGGTAGGCCTCGATCGCCGGCGCGCCCATGGCCCGGGCGTAGTCGATGGCGCCCGCCAGGAGCGCCCGCGCGACGCCCTGCCGGCGGTGGCCGACGCGGATCCGAAAACAGCCGATCGACCAGACCGGGACGTCGTCGACCGCGGGGATCGTCCGCGACCCGACGAGTCGGGGCATCGCCGCGCGTGGCCCGAGACCGCACCAGCCGACGGGTTCGCCGTCGCGGTACGCGGTGAGCCCCGGGGCGAACGCACCGTCGTCGGACTCCGCGGCGGCGAGCTGCGCCTCGAGCAGCATCCGGTTCCGGGCCGGTTCGCTGCGCGGGATGTCGGAGCGGACGCCGCGCCAGGCCTGGCACCAGCAGCCGCGCTCGCCGTCGCCGCCAAGGAGGGTGACGACATCGGGCCAGCGATCCCGGGTCGCCGGCAGGATCTCGAGGCGATCGCTCGCGACCGGCCGGACGTCGTCCCGGGGGCTCACTCGATGCCGGCGCGGGCGACCGTGTCCGCCCACGGCCCTACCAAGGCACCGAGATGCTCGTCGTCGAGCGCGTCCCAGAGGATGACCGCGACGACCGCGCGTTCCAGGGATGCGAGGGCACGAACGCGATCGACGGGGTGGTCGGGGAGCACCTGGTAGAGCAGGAACGTATCGGCGAGGTTCAGCCGTCGCGCGTACGCCTGGTGCGCCCACTGACTGAATTCGCGGGCCGCCTCGGTGACGGCCCGCCGTCGCACGCCGTTGCCCAGGGCCGCGTCGGCCGCGGCGAGCGCGTCGCGCGTCTCGGCGTCGTCGGAACGTGACGCGAACATCGCATATTCGTTCGCGCTCATCCGCTCGAAGGCATCCGCGAACCGTGCGAGCCGCAGGCGTTCGCTCGACGTCAGGGCGTCGCCGGCCATCGGCCTCGCACTCCGGCTCAGGCCGTCGCGGCGACGACCGCGTCCTCGAGCGTGGCCAGCGCGAGATCCACTTCCCCGGCCGTCGTCACGAGCGGCGGGATGATCCGGGTGACGTTCCCGTACGACCCGGCGGAGAGGACGATGAGCTTGCGCTCGAGGGCACCCGCGATGACCTTCTTCGCGAGGTCCGCGTCCGGCTCCGGCGCGGCGCCCGCGCGTCGGGTGCCGGGTCGCACGAACTCGATCGCGACCATGCAGCCGAGGCCGCGGACGTCGCCGATCTCCGGGTGGTCGGCGGCGATCTCGCGCAGGCCGCCCGCGAGCTGTGCGCCGCGGGCCCGTGCGTTCGCGACCAGGCCCTCATCGTCGATGACGTCGAGCGTCGCGGTCGCGGCGGCACAGGCGACGACGTTCCCCCCATACGTGCCGCCATGCGTGCCCGGCTTCCACGCATCGAACAGCTCGCGCCTGGCGAGGATGCCCGAGAGCGGCAGGCCTGACGCGATGC
>JBFKVO010000174.1:0-3888 GCA_041639095.1 Candidatus Limnocylindrales bacterium
CCCCGATCTCGTAGATGCCTTCGCTGCCCGCGTCGGCGGGATAGGTCCAGTCGATCATCAGTCTTCCCTCCGCGAGGCCAGGATGCCCCCGCCGGCTCGACGACCCGGTGCTGCGCCAGCGCTGCGCCACGTGTCGAGAGTATGTCTAAGGTTTGTGAGAGGTTACCTGCTGGCGGCGCTCGCGTCAAGGCGCGGCGCGTGCGCTCAGCCGATGGGATCGTGCTCCACGAACACCGCGATGTCGTCGAGCGCCTTGCGGCTGAGATCGGGGACCTCGGCATCGACCGCCGGGTAGCCGACCGGGAGGAGCACGAACGGCCGCTCGTGCTTCGGCCGGCCGAGGATCTCGGTCAGGAAGCCCATCGGCGACGGCGTGTGGGTCAGCGTCGCGAGGCCCATCCGGTGGAGCGCGGCGATGAACATGCCGCAGGCGATCCCGACGCTCTCGCGGGCGTAGTAGTGCTTCTTCGGCCGTCCGTCGGGGAAGTGCCCGCTCACCTGCTCGAAGAGGACCACGAGCCATGGCGCCACGTCGAGGAACTCCTTGTGCCAGTCGGTGCCGATCGGCTCGAGTGCGTCGAGCCACTCCTGGGGCATCCGACCGCCCTCGTAGCTGATCCGCTCCTCGGCCTCCGCGGCGACCCGGATCCGGTGCTTCGTCTCGGGATCGCTCACCGCCACGAACGTCCACGGCTGCTGGTGGGCGCCCGACGGCGACGTCGAGGCGATGCGGATCGCGAGCTCGATCGCCTCGCGCGGGACGGGATCGGGCGCGAACGCGCGCACGCTCCGCCGGCCGTCCATCTCGGCGAGGACGTCGCGGCCGCGCGCGACGACGTCGTCCGGGCTCGGACGGTCGGGCCTGTACGGGACGGATCTCGGCATCGCCGCGATTGTACTGTGCGACAATCGCGCCACTCATGACCGACGAGCTGTCGCCACGCGAGGCCGCACGGCGGATCGGCGCGACCACGCGAAGCGTCCAGCGCTGGATCGCCACGGGACGGCTGCCGGCACGGCGCGTTGGAGGCCGTTGGCGTGTCGCGATTGACGCGCTTGACGCGTTCAGCGCGGGGGACGGTCGGGCGGACGGGCCTCCCCCGGGCCGGCCGGTCCGGGCGATCCGCCGCGTGTTCGTCGCCAATCGCGGCGAGATCGCCGTGCGGATCGCTCGGACCGCCGATCGGCTCGGGATCCCCGTCGTCGTCCCGCTGACCGAGGGCCCGGACGCGCTCGACCTCCTCGAGATCGACGCCGTCGTGGCGGCGGCCGTCGCGTCCGGCGCGGACGCCGTGCACCCGGGGTTCGGCTTCCTCGCCGAGAGCGCCGCGTTCGCCGAGGCCGTCGGCGCCGCCGGGCTGACGTGGATCGGGCCGCCCCCCGAGGCGATCCGGGCGATGGGCGACAAGGCGGCCGCCCGACGGCTTGCCGCGTCGCTCGGGGTCGCGGTCGTGCCCGGCTACGACGGGCCGGACCAGGCGGACGAGCGGCTCGTCGCGGAGGCCGAGCGCATCGGTTGGCCGCTGCTCGTCAAGCCCGCCGGTGGTGGCGGCGGCAAGGGGATGCACGAGGTCCGCCAGCCGGAGCGTCTCGGCGACGCGCTCGCTGCGGCCCGACGCGAGGCGCGCGCCGCATTCGGCGACGACCGGCTCGTCCTCGAGAAGCTCGTCGAGGGCGCGCGCCACGTCGAGATCCAGGTCCTGTTCGACGGGTCGGGCGCCGGGGTCCACCTCGGTGAGCGCGACTGCTCCAGCCAGCGGCGCCACCAGAAGATCCTCGAGGAGACGCCCTCGCCCGGGATCGACGACGAGACCCGCACGGCCCTCGGTCGCGACGCCCTGGCGATCGCCGGAGCGGTCGGCTACGTCGGCGCCGGGACGTGCGAGTTCCTCGTCGGCGCGCGCGGGGAGCACTGGTTCCTCGAGATGAACACCCGCCTCCAGGTCGAGCACCCGGTCACCGAGGCCGTGACGGGACGCGACCTCGTCGCCGACCAGCTGCGGATCGCTTCCGGCGAGCCGCTCGGGTTCGACCAGGACGACGTCCGTGCCGCGGGGCACGCGGTCGAGGTCCGGCTCTACGCCGAGGATGCCGAGGCGGGCTTCCTGCCGGCGACGGGGCGCGTCGTCGCCCTCGCCTGGCCGGCGGGGCCGGGCATCCGGGTCGACGCCGGCATCGAGATCGGCTCGGAGGTGACCGATCGCTTCGACCCGATGCTCGCGAAGGTGATCGCGCACGGCGCGGACCGGGACGAGGCGCTCGACCGCCTCGCCGCGGCGCTGCGGCGGACCCTCGTCCTCGGCGTGACGACGAACCTTCGCTTCCTCCGCTGGCTCGTCGACGAGGACGCGGTGCGGCGGGGGGAGATGCGGATCGACACGCTCGGCCGGATCTGGCCGCCGGACGACTGGTCGCAGCGCACTGCGATCCCGGACGAGGCGTGGCGGACGGCCGCGGTACTCCTCGCCGGCGGAGGGTCTGCGCGACCCGCCACGTGGGACGGCGGCTGGCGCCTGAACGCCGCCGCGGCGATCCCGGTCGCGACCGAGAACGACGTGCGCGTCGTCCGCGCGACCCCCGCGGCCGACGACCGTGATGCCGCCGGTCACGCGACGGTCGTCGATGCCGACGGCACGGTCCACGCCGACATCGATGGGCGGTCCGTCGCGTTCCGGCTCGCGCCACCCCCCGACGTCGATCGGGCGGAACGGGCCGCCCTCGCCCATGCGCACGGCGCCGGCAGCCGCGAGATCCTCGCCCCGATGCCGGGCACAGTCCTCGCCGTCCACGTCGCGACAGGCGACGGCGTCGCGGCGGGCCAGCCGCTCGTGACGCTCGAGGCGATGAAGATGGAGCACGTCGTCGTCGCGCCAGCCGCGGGGACGGTCGCGGAGATCCCCGTCCGATCCGGCGAGCAGGTGGCCCGCGGGCAGGTCCTCGCGAGCATCCACGCGGAGGCGTGACCGGCGCGACCCCGGTCTGCCCCCGAGGGTGCGGGCGAAGCAGGGGCCACGCGTCAGCGCCGCGCGCGCTACGCTCTCGCCGATCAGCCAGGAGATGTCAACGATGCCCGACGGACCCACGCCGACGAAGCTCCCGAAGACCCGCGACGAGCTCCTCCGCCTCCACGCGGAGCAGCGTCGCGCCCGGAACGCCGCCCCACTCGGGAGCGACGCGTTCAGGGCCGCCGCCGAGGAGCTCGGCCGGATCGAGATCGAGATCGCCCGTCTCGAGCGGGCGATGGACCCGCCGAAGGTCTGACCCGACGCGGGCGGACGGACCCACCGACACCATGCCGGAGCGCGTCCGGGTCTACGAGGTGGGGCCGCGCGATGGCCTCCAGAACGAGCCGGGTGTCATCGCCACGGCCGACAAGCGCCGGTTCATCGAGCTGCTCGCGGCCGCCGGGCTGACCGAGATCGAGGCGACGAGCTTCGTCTCCCCGCGCGCGATCCCCCAGCTCGCGGACGCGGACGAGCTCCTCCCGACCCTTCCGCGCGAGGCCGCGATCCGCTACCCGGTCCTCGTCCCGAACGAGCGCGGGATGGACCGCGCCGAGGCGGCCGGCGCCGACGCGCTCGCCGTGTTCACGGCCACGACCGACGCCTTCACGGAGCGGAACATCGGGATGACCGTGGACGCGTCGCTTGCCGCGTTCGCCCCGGTCCTGGGACGCGCGACCGCTCTCGGCTGGTGGCGGCGGGCCTACGTCTCGACCGCGTTCGGCTGCCCGTTCACCGGCCGCGTCGAGCCCGGCCGTGCGGTCGAGGTCGCTCTCCGCCTTCTCGAGCTCGGTGTGGACGAGGTCTGCTTCGGCGACACGATCGGCGTCGGCGTGCCGGCCCAGGTCGCCGCGCTGACCGGGGCGGCGGTGACCGCCGGGATCCC
>JBFKVO010000175.1:0-3870 GCA_041639095.1 Candidatus Limnocylindrales bacterium
ATCGCCCGCACGAGCGCCCCGCTGAACGAGCCGAGCGCGGCCCCGGCCTCGCGCGCCCAGGCGTCGTCCTCGGCGCGGAGCGCCGCCTCGAGGATCGTGCGTCGCGCGGCCGTCTCGGCGACCGGTCCGTCCGGCCCCGTGACCGACGCGACCTCGAGCCGGTTCTCCGTCAGCGTCCCGGTCTTGTCGGTGACGACGAGGTCGACCGCGCCGAGGACCTCCTGCGCGTTGAGGCGCCGGACGAGGACCCCGCGCCGCAGAAGCCGGTACGCCCCGAGCCCGAGGATCACGGCGAGGAGGATCGGCGGCTCCTCGGGGATCGCGGCGATCGCCGCCGAGATCCCGGCGAGCAGGTTGGCGCCGGCCTCCTGGCCGCGCAGGAATCCGAGGCCCGTGACCGTCGCGATGAGGGCGACCGCGACGACGAGCGCGATGCGGACGAGGCGGTCGAGCTCGCGCTGGAGCGGCGAGCGGCGCCGCCCGGCTGCTTCGGCCAGGCTCGCCGCGATCCTGCCGACCTCCGTCGCGGCGCCCGTCGCCACGACGATCCCCTCGCCACGGCCGGCGACGACGCCGGCGCCCGCGTAGGCGACGGACCGCCGGTCGGCGAGCGCCGCATCCACGGGATCAGGGACGACGGTCGCGGGCTCCGGAACGGATTCGCCCGTCAGCGCGCTCCGATCGAGGACGAGGCCGTCGGAGGCCATCAGCCGGACGTCGGCGGCGAGGACGTCGCCGGCGCGGACGAGGACCACATCGCCGGGCACGAGGTCGAGCGCCGGGAGCTCGGCGACGGTCCCGGCGCGCCGGACGCGCGCGGTGGGCGCCGACGCACGCCGCAGCGCCTCGAGCGCCCGTTCGGCGCGGACCTCGGTGACGACGTCGGCCCCGACGATCGGCACGAGCGCGGCGAGGATCAGGAGGCCGTCGCGCACCTCGCCGAGCAGGACGGCCCCGATCCCGGCGGCCGCGAGCAGGAGGATGAACGGTTCGGTCGCCGCCTCGACGATCGCCGGGAGCACGCCGGCGCGCCGCTCGGCCTCGATCGCGTTCGCGCCGTGGGTCGCGCGCCGGCGCGCCGCCTCGCCCGGTTCGAGACCGATCGCCGGATCGACGGCCAGCGCGGTCGCGACCTCGCCCACGGCCATCGCGTCGGGACGGTCGGGGACGCGGACCGACCGGCGGGGCGTGGTCGGCGCGGGGTCGGCGTCGCGCATCGCTCCTGATGATGCGGCACGCGCAGGCCTCGCGCGGGGTCCGTCGGTCGTGCCGTCGCGTGCCGTTCCGCCCCTGCTCCGACGGGGGTCGCGGCCACCCGGCCGTACAATCGGGTCATGGACACGACCACCACGGCGCCGAGCATCGTCCCTCTCCGGATCCACGCGGACCGCACGGCGCGGACGCTCGAGATCGGCTGGAAGGATGGCCACACGACGGTGTACGACCTGACGGCGCTTCGCTGGCTCTGCCCGTGCGCGTACTGCCGCGGCGAGGCCGGCCTGCCGGGCTGGCTCGACTCGGCCCCGTCGCTCACGGACGAGCAGACCAGGCTCGTCGACATCCAGCTCGTCGGTTCCTATGCCGTCGCGCCGACGTGGGGCGACGGACACCACACCGGCTACTACACGTACGCGCTGCTCCGTGACCGCTGCCCGTGCGACGCGTGCAGCGCGCGCCGCGCGTCGGCCGGGCCGGTCCAGCCCGCCGCGGCGCGCCATCCCGACCACGCCCCCTCCGAGGAGACCCGCCGATGATCGTCGTCACGACCCCGTACGTCCGTGGCATGCGTGTCGCCGAGACGAAGGGGCAGACGTTCGGCCTCGTCGTCCGCAGCCGGGGCCTGTCGGGGAACCTCGCCGCGGGCCTGCGATCGCTCGTCGGCGGCGAGATCCACGAGTACACGCAGCTCCTCGAGGACACCCGCCGCCAGGCGATCGACCGGATGGTCAAGAACGCGACGCTCATGGGCGCCAACGCGATCCTCTCGATGCGCTTCGACTCGTCGGAGATCGCGGGCACGATGTCCGAGATCGTCGCCTACGGGACCGCCGTCGTCCTCGTCGAGGACGCGACCGAGACCACGCCGGTCCCGGAGTGACGGTACGAACGTGATGGAGCGCGCCTGATGTTCGTCTGGATCGTGCGCGCCGTGCTGCTCATCGTCGGGCTGCTGAGCATCCTCGGCGGCTTCGCGACGATCGCGGCCGGGGGCGAGCTCATCATCGCCGGGCTGTGGAGCGTCGGCTTCGGCCTCGCGCTCCTCGTCTTCGTCCTGTTCGAGCGCGGCCGGTACCGCTCGGCGGACGCGGAGCGAACGTTCGGCCCGGTGGGCCCGGGCGGCGGGGAGGTCGGCGGGCAGCCCGTCGATCCGCGCTTCCGCCCGACGAGCGAGGTCTTCATCGATCCCGTGAGCGGCCACCGGATGCGCGTCCTCGTCGACCCGGGTTCCGGTGAGCGCCGCTACGTGGCGGAGGGCTGAGGACGATGGCGAGCGCCGAGCGCCTGGCCGCCCTGCCGTCGCCGGTCGCGCTGCCCGTGCCCGCGAAGGAGCGGGGTCCTGGCGACGCGGCGACGCGCCGCGATGGGCCGGGGCGTCCGCGCGGCGGGCGGCGGAAGCAGGGGACGGGACCGTACCTCAACCGTGAGCTCGCATGGCTCGAGTTCAACGCCCGGGTCCTGCACGAGGCGCGCGACCAGCGCAACCCGCTCCTCGACCGCATCCGCTTCCTCACGATCTTCGCGAGCAACCTCGACGAGTTCTTCCAGGTCCGCGTCGCCGGCCTGCGCCGGCAGGTGCGCGCCGGCTCGGCGACGACGTCACCCGACGGGCGGACCGCCGCCGAACAGCTCGAGGCCGCCCGCGCGCGCGTCCTCGAGCTCGTCGCGGAGCACTCCGAGATCTACGCGGGGCTGCGCAAGGAGCTCGCCGCCGAGGGGATCGAGATCGTCAAGTACAACGCGGTCCCCGAGCACCACGCCGCTCTCCGCGAGCGGTTCGTCGAGGAGATCTTCCCGGTCCTCACGCCACTCGCGGTGGACCCGGGACACCCGTTCCCGTACATCTCGACCCTCAGCCTGTCGATCGCCGTCGGCCTGCGCGACCCGGTCACGGGCGAGCGCCGCTTCGCGCGCGTCAAGGTGCCGCCGGTCCTGCCCCGTTTCCTCGAGCTCGAGGACCACCGCTTCGTCCTCATCGACCAGGTCATCGAGGCCAACCTCGACCTGCTCTTCTCGGGGATGGAGATCCAGGACCACCACCTGTTCCGCGTCACCCGCAACGCGGACCTCGCGATCGAGGAGGACGAGGCCGACGACCTGCTGCTCGCGATCGAGGAGGAGCTGCGCCGGCGGCGCTTCGGCGAGGCCGTCCGGCTCGAGGTGGAGCGCTCGATGCCGCCGGCGACGCGCGACATCCTCCTGAGCGGGATCGGCCTCGGGCCGGAGGACTGCTTCGAGATCCGCGGGATGCTCGATCTCACGGGGCTCGGCCAGATCGCCGATCTCGATCGGCCCGACCTGAAGGCCGCGCCGTGGATGCCGGTCACGCCGGTTCGCCTGCTGCCCCCCGACGAGGACGAGCCGGCCGACGTGTTCGCGGCGATCCGCGCGGGCGACATCCTGCTCCACCACCCGTACGAGAGCTTCACGGCGTCGATCGAGCGGTTCATCGCCCAGGCCGCCGACGACCCCGAGGTCCTGACGATCAAGCAGACCCTCTACCGGACGTCGGGCGACTCCCCGATCGTCCGCTCCCTCATCCGCGCCGCCGAGCGCGGCAAGCAGGTCGTCGTCCTCGTCGAGATCAAGGCCCGCTTCGACGAGGAGGCGAACATCGTCTGGGCCCGCAAGCTCGAGCAGGCCGGCGCCCAC
>JBFKVO010000176.1:0-3857 GCA_041639095.1 Candidatus Limnocylindrales bacterium
CGAGTCGCCCGGCGGGTTCCGGAACACGCTCCCGGCCGACGGCAGCCCGAGCGGCTGGTGGGCCTGCCGCCAGCGGCGGATCTCGTCGAGGCGGGCCTTGATGACGGCCGGCTCGGCCGACGCGAGGCTGAACCGGGCGACGACGACGACCTCGGCCGGGCCCGGGAGCGTGTCGCCGCCCGCTGCCGGTGGGTGCTTGAAGCGGCTGTCGCGGTACGCGAGCCCGAGGTCGCCCACCGCGATGCGTGCCTCGCTCCCGTCGGCGAGGATGACGTCGGCCGATTCGAGGACGGCGTGCATGTCCGAATCATGCGCCCCCGCGTTCGCCCAGACCGCACCGCCCACGGTGCCCGGGATCGCGAGCCCGAACTCGAGGCCGGTGAGGCCCGCCTTCTGGGTCTCCGTCGCGGCACGCGCCATCGGGACACCCGCCTCGGCCTGGTAACGGTCACCGTCGACCCTCGAGCCTTCGGCCCGGACCTGGACGACGAGGCCGCGGACGCCGGCGTCGGCGATGACGAGGTCGCTCCCGCGCCCGAGCAGGAGGTGCGGGATGCCGCGCGCCCGCGCGAAGCGGACGACCGCCCGGAGCTCGAACGCGTTGTGGACGGTGACGAACAGGTCGGCCGGGCCGCCGACGCGCATCGTCGTGAACCGCGCAAGCGGTTCGTCGCGGACGGTCTTCACGCCGATCCGGCGCTGGATCTCCCCACCGAGGGCGAGGGCGTCGAACGGCACGGTCATGCGGCGGCCTCGCGCGAGCGGCGCTCGATCGCGTCGACCGACGGGAGCGGTCGTCGCTCGGCGAGAGCGAGGACGAGATCCGCCACGGCCTCGGCCGCGCCGGGCCGGCCGAGCGACCTCGCCGCGGCCGCCATCCGGAGGTGCTCGGCGGGATCGTCGAGGAGCGCGGCCGCGGCGAGGAGGGCGTCCGCGTCGAAGGCGTCATCCTCGACCAGGCGCGCGGCACCGGCCTCGGCGACCGCGAGCGCGTTCGCCCGCTGGTGTCCGGCCGCATGCGGATACGGCACGACGATCATCGGCAGTCCGAACGCGGCGGTCTCGGCGAGCGTCGACGAGCCGGCACGGCCGACGACGAGATCGGCCGCGGCGAGGGCGCTCGTCATCTCGTCGCGGAGGAAGCGGTACGGGCGGTAGCGCGCTCGGGTCCGCTCGTCGAGGGCCTCGCGCGCCGCGAGCGCCGGTCCGTACCCCTCGTCGCCCGCGACGTGGACGACGTGGACCCGCTCGACCAGCCGCGGCAGCGCCGCGGCGACCGCCGCGTTGAGGCGGCGGACGGCCTGGGACCCACCGAAGATGAGCAGGAGCCGCTCGCCCGGCAGGATCCCGAAGGCGGCCCGCGCCGCCTCGCGATCCACGTCGGCCGTCGGTCGGATCGGCGTTCCCGTCAGGTAGCACGGCCCGGCCCCGGCGAGGCGCCGGCACGTGTCGGCGAACGACACGGCAAGGACCGTCGCGAGACGCGCGGTCACGCGCACGCTCCGTCCGGGGACGACGTTCCCGTCCCAGAGCAGGACGGGGATCCGCAGGAGCGCCGCCGCGAGCAGCGTCGGGATCGCCACGTAGCCGCCCGTCGTGAAGACCGCCGCCGGCCGTTCGCGGACGAGGATGGCGAGGGCCTGCGGGACGGACGCGACGAGCCGGAGCGGGTCGAATACGACGTGGACGTCGCGCCCGACCGAGCGGAGCGAGCGCAGCAGCAGGCGCCGGAACGGGACCCCCGCGGCCGGCACGAGGTCGGTCTCGAGCCCACGGTGGCCTCCGAGCCAGGCGAGCTCAGGGGCGCTCGGACGGGCGCGGAGTGCCCGGGCGACGGCCAGCGCCGGGTAGATGTGCCCGCCGGTGCCGCCGCCCGCGATCAGCAGGCGCATCGTTCCAGGTCCCTCGTTCGACGGTCTCGCGCGAGATCGCCAGCAGGATGCCGGCGGCCGCGAGGCTGATGGTGAGCGACGAGCCGCCGGCGCTGATGAAGGGCAGCGTGATCCCGGTGACCGGGATGAGCGCCACGACGACGGCGATGTTCAGGAAGGCCTGGATGCAGAGCCAGCCCGTGATGCCGGCCGCAAGCAGCGCCCCGAACGTGTCGGGGGCGCGCAGCGCGGTACGGATGCCCGCCCAGGCGAGGAGGACGAACAGGCCGATGACCGCCGACGCGCCGACGAACCCGAACTCCTCGCCGATGACCGCGAAGATGAAGTCGTTGCTCGCGTTCGGCAGGAACAGCCCGCCCGTCAGGCGGCTCTCCCCGAGGCCGGCGCCGAGCAGACCCCCGAGCGCCAGGGCGAGCAGGCCCTGGATCGTGTGGAACCCCTTCGTGTCGGGGTACGCCCACGGGTCGAGCCAGGCCTGGATCCGTTCGATCTGGTAACCGCGCAGGCCCACGGCGATCGCCGCCGTCACGGCGAGCATCCCGATGAGCACGAAGTGCCACATGTTCGCCCCCGCGACGAAGAACATCGTGAACGCGGTGAGGACGACGACGCTGGTCGTGCCCAGGTCGGGCTCGCGGAAGATGAGCGCGGCGATCGGCGTGACAATGAGCAGGAACGGGAGCGTCCCCGACCGGAAGGAGCGGATCGCGGTCCCCCGGGTCGCCATCCAGTGCGCGAGGTAGAGGACGATCGCGAGCTTCGCGAACTCCGCGGGATGGACCGCGGGGAGGGGCCTGATGACGAGCCAGCGCGCCGAGCCGCCCACGACCTTGTTGAGTTCGGGGACGAACACGAGGACGAGCAGGACGAGCGCGATCACGTACGCCGGCACGGACACGAGGCGCAGGTAGCGGTAGTCGACGCGCGTCATGACCAGCATCGCGGCGAGGCCGACGGCGGCCCAGAGGATCTGCGGTCCGACGATCGCCATCGGGTTGCCGTCGCGCTCGATGAACGCCCGGATCGCGGACGACGAGTAGACCATGATGATCCCGATCGCCACGAGCGCGACGACCGCCACGAGGATCGTGTAGTCCGGGGCGTGGCGTTCACGGCGGATCCCCGTCCGGACGGTCCCGCGCCGCGACACCCTGGCGCCGGGCAGGCGCTCGGGCGCGCGCTCGGTCGGGCGGACGGCCGGGCGCGGGACGACGTGCGGGCCGGCGCTCATCGCCACCACCTCGGACTCATCGCCGATCCTCGCGCGCTCGCTCGCGGGCGAGCGCGGCCGCGGCCCGGCGGAACGCGTCGCCGCGCGCCGCGTAGTCGGCGAACATGTCGAAGCTCGCCGCGGCGGGGCTCAGGAGCACCGTGGCCGGTCCCTCCTGCCCGCTTGCGAGGAGATCGCGGGCGATCGCATCGGCGATCGCGACCGCCTCCTCGATGGATCCCGCGCGCTCCGTCCGGCGCAGCCCGGCCGCGGCGAAGCGGCCGCCGAGCTCCGGGCCGCTCTCCCCGATGAGCACGGCCGCGCTCGCCCGCTCCGCGACGACCGCCGGGAGCTCGCCGAGGTCGACGCCCTTCGAGCGCCCCCCGGCGATGAGGACGATCGGGCCCGCGAAGGCGCGGAGCGCGGCGACGACCGCGTCGGGCTGGGTCCCCTGCGAGTCGTTGACGAACCGGACCCCGTCGATCGTGCCGACGATCTCGAGGCGGTGCTCGACGCCCGCGAAGCCGGCCGCCGCTCGGCGGATCGCGTCCGGCGCGACGCCGAACGCGAGGCCGACGGCGACCGCGGCGAGGGCGTTCGCGACGTTGTGGCGGCCGGGGATCGCGAGCTCGTCGATGGGCAGGATCCGCCCGCCGGGGCCCGTCGCGGCCGCTCCGCCGCCCGCGAGCGGCAGCCGCTCGACGCCGGCGGCCACGATCCAGCCGTCCACGACGCCGACCCCGCCCGGCACCGGC
>JBFKVO010000177.1:0-3849 GCA_041639095.1 Candidatus Limnocylindrales bacterium
ACCGCAAGGATCTCCAGCCCCGCCTTCCCCTTCAGGATGCCGAGCGCCGCCTGGCTGTAGCCGGGGGCGATGACCGCCTCGTAGCTGTTTGCCGCGATCTCTCGCGCGGTCGCCCCGTCGAGCTCGCGATTGACCCCGACGATCCCGCCGAAGGACGCGACGGGGTCCGTTTCGAGCGCCTTGCGGTACGCCTCGACGAGCTCGTCGTTCGACGCGAGCCCGACGGGGTCGGTGTGCTTCGCGATGACGACGGTCGGCGCGGTGTAGTCGCGCGCGATCCGGTACGCGGCGTCGAGGTCGAGGAGGTTGTTGAAGGACGGGCGCTCCCCGGAGATCTGCGTCGCGTCGGCGAGCGTGCCGCTCCGGTGGGTCGTCTCCCGGTAGAACGCCGCATGCTGGTGGGGGTTCTCCCCGTAGCGCAGGTCGTCCACCTTCTCGAGGACCACCGCGAGCCGGTCCGGGAACTGGGTGCCCGAGATCTGGTTGAGGTACGCGGCGATCTCGGCATGGTAGGCGGCCACCGTGCCGAACGCCTCGGCGGCGAGCCGCGCGCGCAGCTCGGGGCTCACGTGGCCGTGGGCGCGGAGCTCCTTCGTCACCTTCGGGTAGTGGGCGGGCGAGGCGACGGCGGCGACCCCGGCGGCGTTCCGGGCGGCCGCTCCGAGGAGTGCGGCACCGCCGACGTCGATCATCTCGATGGCCTCGTCGATCCCGACGAGGCTGCGACCGATCTCGACCCCGAACGGCTTCACGTTGACGACGACGAGGTCGATCGCGCGGATGCCCTGCTCCTCGAGCTCGGCCAGCTGCTCGGGCTTGTCGCGGCGGGCAAGGATCCCCGCGTAGACCGCCGGGTGGAACGTCTTCACCTGCCCCCCGAGCATCGCGGGGACGTTCGTCAGGTCGGAGACGGGGGCGACCTCGATGCCCTCCGCTGCGAGGTGGTCGCGCGTGCCGTCGGTGGCGTAGACCTCGATACCGAGGGCGAGGAGATCGCGGGCGAAAGCGGAGATCCCGTCTCGGTTGGCCACTGACAGCAGGGCTCGCACCCGGGCGTTCCTCCCGATCCGTGTGGGCGATGGATCCGGATCGCCACGCCGACGCGACCCGGGTCGGCGGTCACCCCGGTCTCGCGGGCGACGCAGCGCGCGATCGGGAGCGAGTATACCGTGGGGTCGTGGCATACTCCGTCGTCGTCGCCCGTCGCATGGTGCCGTCGGCCCTCCGATCCGCACGGATCGCTCCCGGCCGGTGCGCCCCGTACCACGAGGAGCCAGCGTGACCCTGCCCCCCTGGGAGTACCTCTTCCTGTCGTTCAGCCGCGACAACTTCCCGGACATCTACGACGCGACGTGGATCGCCTCGCTCGTGCTGACCGTCGTCGTCATCGTCATGTACAACGTGCGCACCCGTCGGCTCCACCGCCACCCGCCGCTCCTCGACCTCTACGAGTGGCTCCTCTGGACGGGCGTCGTCACGTTCCTGCTCATCGCGACGGGGGCGCTGTTCGTCTTCGATTACTTCATCGTGCTGGCCACGATCGCGATCGGGCTCGGCGCGCTCGTCTGGATCCGGTTCTGGCGCTTCCCGCCGATCCTCGAGGCGTACGAGCAGAAGCTGGCGAAGCAGCGCTACTTCTCGAAGGCGAAATACGCGAAGCCCGAGGCCACGATCCGCGCCAAGCCCTCGCGGCGCAGCCGCCGGCGGCGGTAGGCGCGACGCGGTGGGCTGAGCGGTCGTGCCGATCGAGGTCCGCCGCTTCGGCGTCGGCTGGCGGCGGCCGGAGGGACCGGCCGGGACGGTCGGGATCGAGGGCCAGGTCATCCACGCCGATGCCCGTGGGGTCGTGAGCGAGCTCGCGTTCGCACGCGGGGGCAGGATCGAGCCGCACGACAACCCGAACACGACCTGGCTCGTCGTCATCGAAGGCGGCGGCTGGGTGCAGGTCGGCGACGAGCAGCGGCGGGTCGCCGCCGGGGAGGCGATCCAGTGGCCGGCGGGCGTCACGCACGCGGCGTGGACGGACGCGTCCGAGATGCGAGCGGTCGTTGTCGAGTTCGCCGGGGCCGACGACGCTCACCTCCTCGGCATCCTGGAGGGTGCGTCCCGGCGCCTCGGCCCGGGCGAGGCCGGCGGCGCTGAGCGCGGCGAGGGATCCCTTGCCGAGCGTCCCCCCGACCCTTCGCGCCATGACCGCTCCGAGGGCGAGCCCCTGTAGCCCTCCTCCTCACCGCGGCGGGTGGACGAGCGCGCCGAGCTGTCCGAGGATCCGTGCCGTCGCGCCCCAGATCGCGAGCCCGTCGACCGGGTAGGTGCCATAGCGGAGCGGCACCGAGCGGATGGTCCGCTCGACGGGCACGATCGGCGCGCCCGGCACGAAGTGGCGGAGCGGCGCCTCGAGGATCCGCGCCACCTCCGCGGGCTCCGGGCTGAGCGCGGGCCGGCGTGCCGCGATCGCGAGGACCGGGGTCACCTCGAAGCTCGAGACCGGGATCCAGAACGTCTCGAGGAGCCCGACGACCTCGACCCCGGCGGCCGCGGCGTCGAGGCCGACCTCCTCGGCCGCCTCGCGGAGCGCCGTCGCGACGATGTCCGGATCGCCGTCCTCCGCCTTGCCGCCCGGGAAGCTCACCTCGCCCGAGTGGTGACCGCCGCGGTCGACGCGCTCGGTCAGGACGACCCGGGCCTCGCCGTCGTCCGCGGGGATGACGAGGACGAGCACGCCCGCGGGCCGGGCCGCCTCGCGCCCGGGGATGCCGTCGCGGGACCACTCGAGCCCGTCGAGCCGGATCGGGACGAGCTCATCGGGCGGGGGCGGCAGGACGGCGGGCAGGCGCCCCAGCCGGTCGAGGGCATCCTCGTAGCGCACGATCACGGCCGAAGGGTGCCACGGATCGGGCGCCGCGACGAGCCCCGCAGGGCCGCTTTCCGACGGACGGGGGGCCTTCGACGATCCGCCCGTCAGTTCACCAGCTCGTCGCCGTCGCGCTTGGGCGGCTCGGTGTCCGGCAGGTCGAACGCGCTCTTGCCGCGGCCCCTGCCGGCACCCGCGCCGACCTCCTCGCGCTCGGCCGCAGCATCGCCGCGCGCGTCGCGCCGCGTCCCCGCCTCGGCGACGACCGTCTCGTCGCGGGTCGTGAACACGAGGGTGCCGCCGACCTGGTCCGCGTCGCCGACGACGTGGTCGCCGGGCCGGAACTGGCCGGCCACGAGCGCCCGCGCGAACGGGTTCTCGACGAGGCGCTGGATCGTCCGCTTGAGCGGGCGCGCCCCGAACGCCGGGTCGATCCCCTCGCGCAGGATGAGCGCCCGGGCGGCGGGCGTGAGCTCGAGCGTGAAGTCCTGCGTCGCGAGGCGTCGCTCGAGGTCGTCGAGCAGGAGCCCGACGATCGCCTCGAGGTCGGCGTCGGTGAGGGAGTGGAACACGATCACCTCGTCGACGCGGTTGAGGAACTCCGGCCGGAACTGCGAGCGGAGCGCCTCGGTGACCTGGCGCTTCATCGCCTCGTACGCGGCAGGGTCGCCGGTCCGGTCGGGCGAGGCGGCGATCGTCGCCGAGCCGACGTTGCTGGTCATGATCACGACCGTGTTCTTGAAGTCCACCGTCCGGCCCTGGCCGTCGGTCAGGCGGCCGTCGTCGAGGACCTGGAGGAGGACGTTGAAGACGTCCGGGTGGGCCTTCTCGATCTCGTCGAGCAGGATCACCTGGTATGGGCGGCGGCGGACCGCCTCGGTCAGCTGGCCGCCCTCCTCGTAGCCGACGTAGCCGGGCGGCGCCCCGACGAGGCGCGACACGGCGAACTTCTCCATGTACTCGCTCATGTCGATGCGGACCATCGCGTGCTCGTC
>JBFKVO010000178.1:0-3839 GCA_041639095.1 Candidatus Limnocylindrales bacterium
ACCAACCCGGTGATGGCGAAGGCCCGGATCGGCCATTTCGTGGAGGCCCAGATCCTCGAGGCGCTGGGCGTCGACTACGTCGATGAGTCCGAGGTCCTGACCCCGGCGGACGAGGCCAACCACATCGACAAGCACGCCTTCAAGGTGCCGTTCGTGTGCGGCTGCCGGAACCTCGGCGAGGCGCTCCGGCGGATCAACGAGGGCGCCGCGATGATCCGGACGAAGGGCGAGGCCGGCACCGGCAACATCGTCGAAGCGGTCCGCCAGCTGCGCGACGTCCTCGCCGAGATCCGCCGTCTGCAGGGGATGCGCGAGGACGAGCTGTTCGTGGCCGCCAAGGATCTCCAGGCGCCGTACGAGCTGGTGAAGCAGGCCGCGGCCGACGGCAGGCTGCCGGTCGTCAACTTCGTCGCGGGCGGGATCTCGACGCCGGCCGATGCCGCGCTCGTCATGCAGCTCGGCGCGGAGGGCGTGTTCGTCGGCTCGGGCATCTTCAAGAGCGAGGACCCGGCACGGATGGCGACCGCGATCGTCCAGGCGACGACCCACTTCGAGGACCCGAAGATCATCGCCGAGGTCTCGAAGGGCCTCGGAGCCCCGATGCGCGGCCTCGCGCTGGAGGCGATCCCCGATGCCGAGCGGCTCGCCGTGAGGGGCTGGTAGCGCGCGTCGGCGCCGGAGCCTCGCGATGAAGATCGGAGTCCTCGCCCTCCAGGGGGCGTTCCGCGAGCACGTCGACACCCTGCACGCCATCGGCGTGGAGGCGGCCGAGGTGCGCCTGCCGGAGCATCTCGAGGGCGTCGACGGCCTGATCATCCCGGGCGGGGAGAGCACGACGATGCGCCGGCTCATCGACCGCTGGGGCCTGCGCTCGCCGATCGAGCGCCTCGCGGCGACCGGCGCCCCGCTGTTCGGGACGTGCGCCGGGATGATCGTCCTCGCGACCGAGATCGCGGGCGAGGAGTCGCCGATCGTGCCGCTCATCGACGTGACGGTCGAGCGCAACGCGTTCGGCCGACAGCTCGACTCGTTCGAGGCCGAGCTCATCGTCCCGGTCCTCGGCGACACCCCGGTCCACGGCGTGTTCATCCGCGCGCCGGTGATCGTCCGGACGGGTCCGGGCGTCGACGTCCTCGCCACCCTCGACGACGGCCGGATCGTCGCGGTCCGCGAGCGGAACGTCATCGCGACCGCGTTCCATCCCGAGCTCGCCGGCGAGACCCGCTTCCACCGCCTCCTCGCGACGATGGCCGCCGAGCACGCCGACCCGGGCGAGGGCGCCGGTCGCCGACCCCATCCCACGCGCCGCGCGGGGAGGATCCCGTGACCGGGGCGCGCGCTCCGCGGGCCGCCGGCAAGGTTCGCGCGGCGCGCCTGACCGACCTCGCGGCGCTCGGCGAGCTGTCCCGCCTGTGCCAGACCGACGGCGCGGATACGCGCTCGCTCGGGCTGCCGGTGAGCGGGCCGCCGATCGGGATGTTCAACCTGTTCCGCCTGCCCCTCGGGGCGTTCCGGCCGAACGACCTGCTGTTCGTCCACGAGGACGGCGGACGGCTCGGCGGCCTCATCCGCGTCGAGCGTGAGGCGACCCGCGACGAGTGGACGATCGTGGAGCTCGACGCGATCGGGGTCGCGCAGGCCGGCGACATCCGCTATCGGCTCATCCAGCACCTCCTGCGCGAAGGCGCGAAGCGCGCGGCGGCCCGCTTCCACGTCGCCTGCTCCGACGTCCACGGCAACGTCGAGCTGTTCATGCAGGCGGGGTTCGCACGCTACGGCGACGAGCGGGTCCTGTTCCGCAAGGCCGGCGTCAAGCTGCCCGAGCCGTGGGCCGCGGCGAAGGCGTCGGCGGCCGGGATCCGCGCGGCCACGCCACTCGACGCGATCGCGCTCCTCCGCCTGTGGTCCGCGGTGACCCCGCACCCGGTCCAGCGCCTCGAGGCCGTCCGGCTCGTCGACTGGGAGCGGCAGGGGATGCACTGGCGGGTGCCACGCAGCAGCCTCGCGCCGATCCTGCGCTTCGCCGAGGTCGAGGCGTACGTCCTCGAGCGGCCCGGTGGCGGCAAGGACGGCACGGAACTCGCGGCGGTCGTCCAGATCGGCGTCGCGCGCGAGGACCAGCCGCACTACCTGAAGATCCTGGCCCGGTCCGACACGGACACCGCGGACCTCGTCGACTTCGCGCTCGGGATCATCGCGGCGCGGACGCGGTCGTCCGACCATCGCCACGACCACGGGGTCGTCGCGCCCGTGCGAACCTACGAATCGCCGATCGACCGGCGCCTGGAGGACGCCGGGTTCGAGGCCGTCGCCACCGTCACCCTGCTCATGAAGGAAACCCTCGTCCGCGTCGCCGACCCGGCCCTCGTGCCGGCCGGCGTCCGCTAAAGGAGGACCACGTGGCTCCCGAGGAACCTCGCCGCGAATCGATCGACGACCTCGACGCGCTCCTGACGGCCCTGCCGCCGGAGATCGTGGCGGCCGTCCGCGCCCTGCCCGACGTCGAGCAGGCGATCGAGGTGGTGATGGATCTCGGGCGCCGCCCGGAGGCGCGCTTCCCGGACGCCGAGACGACGCTCCTCGAGCGAGAGATCGTCGAGGCGGACATCGCCTACGTGGTCGACAACATCGGGTCGTTCGGGGACGACAACCGGGCCGGCATCGAGCGGACGCTCCACCGGATCAGCGCGATCCGCAACCGGAGCGGGAAGATCGTCGGGCTGACGTGCCGGATCGGGCGGGCGGTCTACGGCACGATCGACATCATCGCGGACTTCATCGAGACGGGGCGCTCGACGCTGATCATGGGTCGCCCCGGCATCGGCAAGACGACGATGCTCCGCGAGGCGGCCCGGGTCCTCGCCGACGACCTCGGCAAGCGCGTCGTCGTCGTCGACACGTCGAACGAGATCGCCGGCGACGGCGACATCCCGCACCCGGCGATCGGCAAGGCCCGCCGGATGCAGGTGCGCACCCCGTCGATGCAGCACGAGGTGATGATCGAGGCGGTCGAGAACCACATGCCGCAGGTCATCGTCATCGACGAGATCGGGACCGAGCTCGAGGCGCAGGCCGCGCGCACGATCGCAGAACGCGGCGTCCAGCTCATCGGGACGGCACACGGCAACAACCTCGACAACCTCATGCTCAACCCGACGCTGTCCGACCTCATCGGCGGGATCCAGAGCGTGACGCTCGGCGACGAGGAGGCGCGCCGGCGACGGACGCAGAAGAGCGTCCTCGAGCGGAAGGCGCCGCCGACGTTCGACGTCATCGTCGAGATCCAGGACCGCGACCGGGTCATCGTCCATGCCGACGTGGCGGAGACCGTCGACGCGATGCTCCGCGGCGAGGCGGTCGCTCCCGAGCAGCGCTGGCGCGACGAGGAGGGCGTCCACCGCTCGCAGTCGCGGCCGCGGCCGTCGCCGCGCGAGCAGCTCGGGTCGGAGCGGTTCGCGGGCCTCGTCGGCTCCGGGCAGCCGTGGCGGATGGAGCCGGGCTGGCGCGGCGAGACGCCGTACCGCGGCGGGTTCCGGGACGCGGACCGCGGCGGCTTCCGGCCGGGCTATCGGCCCGGGGCGTCCGGCGGCTGGCGGTCGGGGCGCGGCGGGTCCGGGCGCGAGCCGTCGCCGCGGTCCACCGAGCCGGGTGCCGCGGTCCCGTTCGTCGCCGGCGAGATCGCCGACCGTGGGCCGCTCGAGCGCGGCGCTGCCCCGACGCCCGAGCCGCGGGCGCGTGACGCGCGTGAGTTCGAGCGCCAGGAGGCCTGGCGCGAGCAGGCGGAGCGCGCGATGTCCGCACTCCACGCGGACGAGGGCACGGGCCCGGTCAACCCGGAC
>JBFKVO010000179.1:0-3823 GCA_041639095.1 Candidatus Limnocylindrales bacterium
CCGCGGCCGCGGCCGCGGTCGACGACAACGCCGTTGCCGCGGACGGGTTCGACCGGGCGCGCGCCCACTGGCTCGATGCCGGTGCCCCGGTCCGGGCTGCCGCGGTGATCGCGTCGCTCGTCGCGGTGCGCCACCTCCTCGGTGACGACCTGGAGGCACGCGTGACCCGCCTGGGTGCGGCGATCGCGGAGCTCGACGACGTACGCTCCGATCCCGAGGTGGACCGCGTCCGGGCGCGGCTCCTCGCGGGCACCGCCGCGGCGTACATGCTCGATCGACGCCTCGACGACGCGATCGAGCACGGTCGGGCGGCACGGGAGCTCGCGGCGCGTGTCGGCGCCGAAGCCATCGAGCTGAACGTCGCGACGACGTACGGCTCGGTGCTCGTCTTCGCAGGTCGGGGCGACGAGGGCTGGCCGATCCTGGAGAGTGCCGTCCGCCGGGCGCGGGACGGTCACCGTGAAGTGGAGGCGTCGCGGGCCTACCGCATGATCGGCTCGAGCGCATCGGTCCTCGTCGAGTACGACCTCGCCGAGCGGTGGCTTCGCGAGGGCATCGACTACGCGGAGCGTGTCGAGTCGTGGAACGACCGCCACTACATGGCCGCGCACCTCGCCCACGTCCGCTGGGCCACCGGCCACTGGGACGACGCGACGACGATCGCCGCCCATGCCCTCGCGGACGGGCGCGGCGGCGTCACGACGCGGATCACGGCACTGCACGTCCTCGGCTACCTGGCGCTGGGACGCGGCGATGCCGACGGTGCGCGCGCGGCCCTCGACGAGGCGCGCGTCCTCGGTGAGCGGATGCACGAGCTGCAGCGCCTGTCGCCGGCCCTGTGGGGCCTCGCCGAGCTCGAGCTGGCCGTCGATCGGCCCGACGCGGCGGTCGCCTGGACGGAGCGTGGCCTTGCGGCTTCGGCGGCCGTCGATGACGCCGCCTACCTGGTCCCGTTCCTCGTGACCGGCACGCGGGCGCGGCTGGCCGCCCGCGATCCCGCAGACGCCGAGCGCTGGGTCGCCGAGGTCGGCGCGCGCCTCCGGCGCAGGGCGATCCCCGGGACGCTCCCCGCGATCGACCACGCCGAGGGGCTGCTCCATCTCGCCTCGGGCGCGACCGGACGCGCCCGGGCGTCGCTCGAGGCGGCGATGGCCGGGTGGACGGATCGGCGACGCGCGTGGGAGGGGACGGCCGCCCGCATCGACCTCGCGACCACGGACCTGCGCGCGAACCGGGCGAGCGACGCCGCACGGCTCGCCGAGGAGGCGCTCACCCGCGCCGACGAGATCGGGAGCCCGGTGCTCGCCGACGCGGCGCGCGCCGTGCAGGGACGCGCCCGCGCGCGACATCCCGCGGAGGAGCCATGGGCCCCGCTCACGGCTCGCGAGTTCGAGGTGGCCCGCCGCGTCGCGGACGGCGGGACCAACGCGGCGATCGCCGCGGAGCTCGGCATCTCGCCGAGGACCGTCGGCGCGCACGTCGAGCACATCCTCGCCAAGCTCGGCGTGAACCGTCGCGCCGAGATCGCCGCGTGGGCGACGACGGTCGACGGCGGCGCGCGTTCGCGCGAGTCCGGCGACGCGTCGACTGTCAGGAGTCCAGGCGCCGCCTCGCCGCCTCCAGGGCCGCGCTGACACGCGCGGGCGCCGTCCCGCCGATGACGTCGGCGGACGCCAGCGCAGCATCCAGCGACGCCGCCGAGCGCAGGGCTTCCCCGATCGCGGGGTCGGCCGCCAGAGCCGCGGCGACCGGGTCGTCGGCCTCAGCGAGGGCTTTAACGACGATCGGGTCCGCGATCTCGTCGAGGCCGGAGCCGTCCGCCTCGGCCGCGGCGACGAGACGCCCCACGACGTGGTGGGCCACCCGGAACGGAACCCCGTGACGAACGAGGGCGTCGGCCACGGCGGTCGCCGTCGTGTAGCCCTCGGACGCGGCCTCCCGCATCCGGTCGCGATCGACCTCGAGCGTGCCCACGAGCCCGGCCATGACGTCGAGCGAGGCAGCGAACGTCGCCACGGCCTCGAACAGCGGTGCCTTGTCCTCCTGGAGGTCGCGCTGGTAGGCGAGCGGCAGCCCCTTGAGGAGCGCGAGCACGCCGGCCTGGGCCCCGATGACCCGCGCCGCGCGCCCCCGGACGAGCTCCGCCGGGTCGGGATTCCGCTTGTTCGGCATCATCGAGGAGCCGGTCGAGAAGGCGTCCGCGACCCGCACGAACCCGAAGCGCGGATTCGACCACCAGGTGATCTCCTCGGCCAGCCGCGACAGGTGGACCATCCCGAGCGCGATCGCGCCGAGCGCCTCGACGACGAAGTCGCGGTCGGACACCGCGTCGAGCGAGTTCGCCGTCACCCCGTCGAAGCCGAGCTCGCGCGCGGTCTCCTCGCGGTCGAGCGGGAAGCCCGCCCCCGCGAGTGCCCCCGCGCCGAGCGGGGACAGGTTGGCGCGGCGTCCCGCGTCCGCGAGGCGCCCACGGTCACGCTCGGCCATCTCGACGTACGCGAGCAGATGGTGGGCGAGGAGCACCGGCTGCGCGGGCTGGATGTGGGTCGTCCCGGGCAGGACGGCATCTCCCTCGCGTTCCGCCAGGTCGACGAGTGCGCGCTCGAAGGCGACGAGTCCGGCGTCGAGCTCGGCGAGCCGGCGCCGGAGCCACAGCCGCAGGTCCGTCGCGACCTGGTCGTTCCGGGAACGGCCCGTGTGGAGCTTGCCGGCGACCGGGCCGATCCGCTGGGCGAGCGCGGCCTCGAGGTTGAGGTGCACGTCCTCGAGCGCGGGATCCCAGGCGAGCGTGCCCGCCTCGACCTCCGCTTGCAGGGCCTCGAGGCCGGTCACGAGGGCGGATACCTCGTCGTCGGCGAGGATCCCCGCACGGCCGAGGCCCCGGACGTGTGCGATCGACCCGGCGATGTCGTCGAGGGCGAGCTCGCGGTCGAGCTCGATCGAGCGCGTGAAGTCGGCCACGCGCTCGTCGGTCGATCCTTCGAAGCGGCCGCCCCACAGGCGCATCAGGCATCCTCCAGCGCTGGTGCGACCATCGTATCGGGTCGTGCGGCCGGGACCGGCACCGCGATCGGGACGTCGGCCGGGGCGCCGCCCCGTACGTCGTCGGCGAACTCCGGCGCGACCATCTCCTCGTCGCGGCCCGGGAGAGCGCTCCAGACGACGGCGGTGCCGGTGAGCGTGACCAGCGCCGCCGCCGCGAACAGCGTGACGTGGCCGCCCACGGTGTAGACGATCCCGCCGACGCTCGCCGCGAGGACCGCGGCGATCCCGAACGCCACCGTCGCGAACATCCCCTGGCCGGTCGCCTGGAGGCGGGCCGGGAGGAGCGCCCCGATCGCCATCACGGCACCGATCGAGATCGCGGCGAACGCGACCCCGGTGAGCGCGCGGACCGCGATGATCGCGGCGATGGCGTCGACGAAGGCCCACGCCGCGAGACCGGCCGCGTAGAGGGCCGCGCCCACGGCGATCAGGCGGCGGAGGCCGATCCGGGCCGCCACGACCCCGACGACCGCGATCGCCGGGACCTCGACGGCGGCGGCGAGCCCCGACCCGAGCGCGAGGTGCGACGGCTGACCGCCGAGCTCGAGGATGCGCAGGGCGAGGAACGTGAACCCGGCGAGGATCCCCACGTGGACGAGGCCGAGCCCGAGGAGCAGCGGCGCGAGGCGCGGCTGGACGGACAGCGCCAGACGGAACGATCCGCCGCGCCGCCGCCGGCCATCCGCCGCCATACCCGCCGGCAGCCGGAGCCGGGCGGCGTCCGGGACGCGCCCGGCCGCGCCGGCGACGCCGGCCATCGCGATCGCGAACACGATCG
>JBFKVO010000180.1:0-3807 GCA_041639095.1 Candidatus Limnocylindrales bacterium
ACCCACCCGACCCGCGGCGAGGTCGGCATCGCCGAGATCGCCGAGCGGTTCATCGCCGGCCACCTCGAGGAGCACGTGCGCCAGCTCGAGGAGATCCTCGCAGCCGCGCCGGCGCGCTGAACGTGCCTGTGTCGCGATCGGCCGTCCACCGGATGACATCGAGCCGACGGATGCGCGCGCCGTGATCTTCGCGGCCGCGATCCCCATCGGGATCGTCCTCGGCTGGCTCGGCGGCGGCCGGCTGGAGCGCCTCGGGACGATCCGCTTCCGGTGGGCGTGGCTCGCGGTCGGCGGCCTCCTCGCCCAGGTCGTCCTGTTCAGCGCCATCGTCCCCGGCCTCTCGCAGGAGGCCGTGGCGATCCTCTACGTCGCGACGACGCTTGCCGTGTTCGCGGCCCTTCTTCGGAACGTGCGAATGACCGGCCTCCCGATCGTGGCCCTCGGGGCAGGCGCGAACCTCGTGGCGATCGTGGCGAACGGCGGCGTCATGCCGGCGGACCCGGCCGCGTATGCTGCCGCCGGTCTCGAAGGGACGAGCGGTCCCTCGAACAGCGCCGTGATCGCGGACCCGGTGCTCCGGCCGCTGACCGACATCTTCGCGATCCCCGCGGGCGTGCCGTTCGCGAACGTGTTCAGCATCGGCGACGTGCTCATCGCGCTGGGCATCGTCGTCGCGATCGTGGCCGCGATGCGCGCCGAGGCGTCGCCCGGCTAGCGCCCGCTCGCATCGCCGGACCCGGCCCGACGCTCGCCGAGGACGCTGCGCAGGACGAACGCCACGTTCGCCGGGCGCTCGGCGAGGCGGCGCATGAAATACGGGTACCACTGGTCGCCGTACGGGACGTAGACGCGGACCGTCCAGCCGTCCGCGACGAGGCGCATCTGCAGGTCGCGCCGGACCCCGTAGAGCATCTGGAACTCGAAGCGGTCGGGCCCGATGCCACGCTCCCGGACGAACTCGATCGCCCGGTGGATGAGGCGGTCGTCGTGCGTCGCGAGGGCCGGATATGCGCCATCCTCGAGCAACCGCTCCATGAGGCGCGCGTAGCTCGCATCGACGTCGGCGCGGTCCTGGTAGGCGACGTCGGGCGGCTCGCGATACGCACCCTTGCAGAGCCGGACGCGAGCGCCCTCGGCGATGAGCGCCTCGATGTCGTCCGTGCTCCGGCGCAGCGCCGACTGGACGACGACCCCGCTGTCGCCACGCCCGGCGTTGCGCGGCCGCAGCTCGCGCCACAGCGCGAGCGTTCGCTCGACCGTCGCGCTGCCCTCCATGTCGATCCGGACGAATGCCACGTGATGCGCCGCCCGGTCGAGGACCCGCCCGACGTTCTCGCGACAGAGCGCCTCGTCCACCTCGAGGCCCATCTGGCTGAGCTTCAGGCTGACGTTCCCCTCGAGCCCGGCCGCGGCCAGGGCGTCGAGCGTCGCGACGTACGCGTCGGCGGCCGCCCGCGCCGACGCGGCATCGGTCACCGCCTCGCCGAGGACGTCGACGGTCGTGCGCATCCCGCTCGCCCGGAGACGGTCGAGCGCCGGTCGGGCCTCCTCGAACGTGAGCCCGGCGACGAACCGGGCGACCATCGCCCGGGTGACCGGCAACCGGGTCGCGAGCCGGCCGAGGGCGCGGCGGTCGGAGAGCGCGAGGAGGAGCGCCCGGAGGCCGCGCTCAGGCAGGGTCCGGAGGCGGCCGCCGATCGTCCCCGGTCGCGCCACGGTCCGCCCTACCCCGCCGGTTCGGCCGGCGGGCTGACGTCGTCGAGGAGGTGTCGTTGCAGGAAGCGCAGGATCCGCGCGAACGCATCGCGCCGCGTCTCGCGGGCCTCCCAGCCGTGCGCTTCCTCCTCGTACCAGTGGACCTCGTGATGCTTGCCCTCGATCGTGAGCGCCTCGACCATCCGCTCGGTCATGAGGGGGACGACCCGCTTGTCCTTCCGGCCGTGCAGGAGGAGGAGCGGGGCCTCGATCCGCTCGGCGCGGTAGACGGGCGAGCCGCGCCGGTAGAGGCCCGCCGCGTCGGGATCGTCGGGTGTGCCCATCTGGCGCTCGATGTCCATCCGGCCCAGTCGATCGCCGTGCCGGAAGCTCTCCGCGATCTCCGAGTCGCCGTAGAGGTCCACGCCCGCACGCCAGAGGGACGGCTCCTCGACGAGGGCGCACAGGACGAGGTACCCGCCGTACGAGCCACCCCACACGGCCAGGCGCCCGTCGCACCACGGCTGCCCGGCGACCCAGCGCCCGACATCCACGACGTCGTGCGTGTCCGCATGGCCCCACTCGCCGCGGTTCGCGTGCCGGTACTTGCGCCCGTACCCCGTCGAGCCGCGGAAGTCCACGTCCACGACGGCCATCCCCGACTCGACGAGGAGGCGCTTGAACGGCGACCAGCCCCGGAACGACTGCGAGGCCGGTCCGCCGTGCGCGTACACCACCGCGGGAACGCGCGTGCCGCCACGCTTCCCGGTCGCCGTCGGCGGGCGCCAGAGGGTCCCCGGCACAGGTGTCCCGTCGCGGGCGTCGACGACGAAGCGCTCGGCGACGGGGACGCGGGGGCCGGCCATCGCCGCGCCCAGGACCGCCGGCTGAGACCGCGTGATCTGCCGCGGCCGCGCCCGCTCGGCGGCCACGCCCGGAACGGGCAGGAGCCACAGGTCCTGCGGCCGCGTCTCGCTCTCCCCGATCGCGACGATCCAGGCGCCGTCCGCGGTCCAGCCGACCGAGCGCCACACCCCGTCCCAGGGGTCGATGCGGACCGCCGGTCCGGCGGCCGCCTCCGGGCGCGGCCGCTTCGGGGGCCGGCCACGGCGGCGCGGTGCCGGACCCGCTGCGAGCGTCGCGACGATCAGGCGTGCGAGGCCATCCTCGATCGCGGCGTGGACGACCCGCGTCGCGTCCGGCGACGGCAGCGGGGCCCAGCCGACGCCCCCCGACGGTTCGCCGTGCTCCTGTTCCCCGCTCGTGACCGCCGCGATCGTGCGGCCATCCGGGGAACGGCGGAGGACTTGGAACCAGCCGTCGACGTCGCTGACGAAGAACAGCGAGCCGTCGGCGGCCCAGCGCGCCCCGGCTGACCACGCACCCGGGTCGGAGACGGTCTCTTCCGCGCCGGTGTCCACGTCGACGACACGCACGAGCCCGGTCGTCGGCTGCGGTCCGCCCTCGACGTCGATCGCGATCCGCGTCCCGTCCGGTGACCAGGCGAACTGGCGCACGTCCGACCCGGCCGCCGTGATCGCCCGCGGCTCCGCGCGCCGCGGCGCTTTCGCCGGGCGCCCCCTCCGTGGGACCGGGGCGTCGACGACCCAGACCTGCGCCCACCCCCGGCGGCGCGAGATGAAGCCGATCCGGAGACCGTCGGGCGACCAGCGCGGGTGGGACACCCCCGCCGGATGCCCGTCGACCCGCACGAGCCGTTCGCCTGAGCGGTCCACGACCCAGATCTCGTCGCCGCGCACGAAGACGAGCCGGCGGCCGTCGGGCGACCACTGCGGGTCCGACACGTTCGTCTCGGATGCGGTCAGCTGGACCGCGACGCCACCAGTGAGCGCGAGCGTGAAGAGCTGACGCGCCCCGGCCGCCTCGGCGACGTAGGCGACGACTCGCTCGCGGGGGTGGAGGCGCGGCTCGCGCGGCGGTTCGACCGCGACGATCGCCTCGACGGTCAGCGCGCCGGCCGGCCCGTTGGTCACCCGTCCGTCCAGCCGACGCGGGACGCGAACGGGCCGATCAGGGCGAGGTGCTTGCGCGCGTGTCCGTGCAGGCAGTCGTAGACCCAGCTCCAGGCCTCGGGCGTCCGGAGCTCCGCCT
>JBFKVO010000181.1:0-3797 GCA_041639095.1 Candidatus Limnocylindrales bacterium
GAACGGCTTCACCGGCTCCTCGAGGAACAGGCCGAGCAGATGCCCGCCGCGGGTCGTGACCTCCTCCCCCACGACGACCTCGACGCGGAGACCCCGATCCCGGGCGATCTCGCGCGCCGCGAGCGCCGCATCGATCCGCTCATGATCGGTGATCGCGATGACGTCGAGCTCGGTGTCGGCCTCGACGTGCGCGAGGATCTCCTCGACGCCGGCCGTCCCGTCGGACGCCAACGTGTGGATGTGCAGGTCCGCCCGCCCGAGGCGCGCCGTCACCGGCCACCCTCGCCGGCCCGCGCCGGGTCGGTCCCCCCGCCGGGCTGTGACCAGATCGGGAAGAACGCGCCCCACCACTGGTCGGGGGCGTGGGCGATCGCGTCCTCGAAGGCTGCGACGGTCGCGGCCAGGGCACCCATCGCACGTTCCCGGCGTGACCCCTCGACGGGCACCGGGGCGGCCGCGAGGCGGCCGCGGTAGCGACCGTGCCCGGCACGGCGCACCGACGCGACGTAGATCGGCGCCCCGGTCTCGACCGCGAGGAGGGCGGGGCCGATCGGGAAGCGCGCCGGCGTCCCGAAGAACGGCATCTCGACGCCGCTCCCGAGGATGTCGCGGTCGCCGACGAGGCCCACCGACTCCCCGCGCTCGATCGCGGCCGCCAGCTCGCGGCGGGCCGCCCTGATGTCGACGAGCCGCACCCCGGCGGCCCCACGCGAACGCACGATCCACGCCTGGAGGGCCGGGTCGTCGAGCGTCTCCATCGGCCCGACGACGGTCCGACCGGTCCGGTGGGTGAGGTACAGCGCCGGCAGCTCGATCGCCCCGAAGTGGAGGCCGACGAACACGACCGGCGTGCCCGGCGCGAACGCCTCCTCGACGACCTCGGGCGTCTCGACGTCCAGCCGTTCGGCCAGGAACGCGGGCGTCATCGCGGGCGTCCGGATCATCTCCAGGTAGTAGCGGGCAGCGTGACGGTAGGCGGACCGAACGAGTCGCTCGAGGGCCGCTGGAGACGTCGCCGCGGCCGCGACGCCCGGCGACGCCCGACCGGTTGCCGCGAGGGCCGCTGCGACCCGCCCGAGGTTCGCCCGCCCGACGGCGCGGCGCTCGGGGGTGAACCGGTACCAGAGGTCGCCAGCGAGCTCGGCCAGGCGAACGAGGATCGCCTCCGGGAGGCGCGCGGCGAGCCAGGAAACGGCGACGAAGAGCCGGCCGCGGAGGCGCTGGCCGAGGGTCAGGCCCGCTTCGGTCATCGTGGCGCCGCTCGCCGTCGCCCGTTCGCTCATGTCGCGGCGGGCTCGCCCTCGCCCATCCGCAGCGGCCCGCCGGCCGAGTCCGCGCCGTCGGCGAGCATCGCGCCGGCGCGCGCCTCGAGCTGGGCCTGCTCGGCGGCGGTCGCCGGCCAGATCGGCTTGAACGAGTACCACTGGCTTGGCGCAGCCCCGATCGCGGCCTGGAGCGCGTCCGCCATCCGCTGCGTCGCGCGCTGGAGGTCGGCCGGGCTGGCGGACGGGACCTCGATCGGCTCCGACCACGACACATGGAACGACTCGCTGCTGTTCCGGCGGATCGTGATCGGCAGGATCCGCGAGCGGGTCTTCGCGGCGAGCGTCGCCGGGCCGGACGGGAGCGCCGTCCATGCGTCGAACAGCCGGACCGGGATCCCGTCGCTGCGGTATCCCCAGTCGATGAGGAGGGCGAGCATCTCCCGCTTGCGGAGGACTCCGTAGATCTCCCGCAGGTTGCGCCACGGGATGACCCGGATCCCCCAGGATTCGCGGAGGCGGCGGAAGTCCGCGAACAGCTCCGGATACGCGGAGTCGTCGGCGACGACGCTGATCGGCAGGCCTCGCCCCGCGATCCCGGCCGCGACCGCCTCGTTGTTGCCGACGTGGCCGACCGCGAGGATGAGCCCGCCCTCGGACCCCTCCCAGACCGGAAGGACCGCATCGATGTCGAGGTCGGAGACGAGGCGCGTCGCTCGCTCGCGCGGCATGCGCGGGAGCCGCATGACCTCGACGATATAGGTCGCGTACTCGCGATACGCCTTGAGCGCCATCGCGCGGACGCGCGGATCGTCGGGCGGCAGCCCGAGGACGTGGCCGAAGTTCGCGTTCGACCAGCGCCGCTTGGCCGGCCAGACGAGGTACGAGAGCTGGGCCGCACGGCCGATGACGGCGCGAGAGATGACGGGCGGGATCCGCCCGATCACCCACGACGCCGTCCGGTAGCCCGTGACGACCGCCTTCTCGAGGAGGCGGGGGCCCGCCTCGAGACGCCGGTGGGGCGCCTCGAGGCGTCGCTCTCCGGAGGTCACGACGCGCCGGTGGCGACCTTCGCCTTGTGGCCGGCGAGCTTCTTGAGGGTCCGCTTCGGCGGTGCCTCCGTGCCCACGAGCGTCTCGCTGTCCTCGCCGCGGATGAAGGCCTCGACGCGGTTGAACGCGATGTCGTCGTGGATCTGCTGGGGCGGGCTCTTCATGAAGTACGCCGACGGCGCCACGAGGGTGCCCTTCAGGCCGCGGTCGAGCCCGAGCTTCATGCAGCGGATCGCGTCCGTGATGACGCCGGCGCTGTTCGGGCTGTCCCAGACCTCGAGCTTGAGTTCCGCGTTGAGCGGCACGTCGCCGAAGGTCGTGCCCTCCATCCGGATGTAGCACCACTTCCGGTCGAGGAGCCACGGCACATGGTCCGACGGGCCGACGTGGACGTCGTCCTCGTCGAGCTCGTAGTCGAGCATCGAGGTCACGGCGTTCGTCTTCGAGATCTTCTTCGACTCGAGGCGCTCGCGCTCGAGCATGTTCAGGAAGTCCGTGTTGCCGCCGAAGTTCAGCTGGTACGTGCGATCGAGGCGGACACCGCGGTCCATGAACAGGCGGGTGAGGACGCGGTGGCTGATCGTCGCCCCGACCTGGCTCTTGATGTCGTCGCCGATGATCGGCAGGCCGCGCTCGGCGAACCGGCGCTGCCAGTACGGCTCGCGGCCGATGAACACGGGGATCGCGTTGACGAAGCCGACGCCGGCCTGGAGGGCCTGCTCGGCGTACCACTTCGTCGCGTCCTCGCTGCCGACCGGCAGGTACGAGACCATGACGTCGACCTCGCGCTCCTTGAGGATGCCGACGATGTCGGCCGTCGGGCCGGGCGCCTTCTCGATGACCTGGCTGAGGTACTTGCCGAGCCCGTCGTGGGTCATGCCCCGCTCGACCTTCACGCCGAGCGGCTGGACCTTGTGGAACACGTAGGTGTTGTTGGGCTTGGTGTAGATCGCCTCGGCGAGGTCCTTGCCGACCTTGTTCTTGTCGACGTCGAAGGCGGCCACGAACTCGATGTCGCGGACGTGGTAGCCGCCGAGGTTGACGTGCATGAGGCCGGGGACGAAGTCGCCGTCCTTCGCGTCCTCGTAGTAGTAGCGCCCCTGGACGAGGCTGCTCGCGCAATTGCCGACGCCGACGATCGCGACGCGGATCTTGCCGTCGCCGCGCCGGCCGGACCCGGCCCAGACGTTGTCCGGGGTCGCGCCGTTCTTGCTCTTGCCGTTCGTGCTCACGTTGTGTGCTCCTGCTCCTTAGTGGTCGACCTGGTCGGTGGTGGACGGGTCCGTCTCGATGGTGGATGGGCGTGAAGCGCGCCCGCGGACGTGGAGGACGCGCTGGATCGTGGTGATCGTTGCGAGGATCGCGATGAGCCCGAGGGCGACCTCGAGCGCGAGGGCCGCGAGAGGGTAGGCGACGGCGCCGGCTGGCCCTGGGTCGCCGCCCACGTCCGCCGCGGAGGCCAGAAGACCCGCGCCCAGGAGCC
>JBFKVO010000182.1:0-3789 GCA_041639095.1 Candidatus Limnocylindrales bacterium
CGGGAAGCCTCGTCCTCGAGGTCGTGGACACGACGATCTTCCAGCGGGTCGTGCCCGATGCCGTCCGCGGCCGCGCGCTCGGCGTCATCGAGACGGCCAGCACGCTCGCCTATGCGGCGGGCGCGTTCGCCCTGCCGATCCTCGCCGCCGTCGTCGGGACGACGCCGGTCCTCGTCGTCGGCGGCGTGGCGATCGTCGCGGCCGGCATCGCCGGCGTGGCGTTGCTCGGGGCGACGGCGAGCGCCGCGCCGGCCGACACCGCGATCCCCGTGTCCCGCGTCGCCGCGCTGCCGATCTTCACCGGGGTCCCGGCGCCGCGCATGGAGGCGATCCTCGGGCGGCTCGCCCGTGAAGCCGTCGCCGCCGGGACGGTCGTCATCCGCCAGGACGATGCGGCGGACCGCTTCTACATCATCGAGGCGGGCCGCTTCGAGGTCACCCAGCGCGACGCCGCCGGGGAGACCGCCGTGTTGCGCGTGATGGGCCCCGACGAGGTGTTCGGCGAGATCGGCCTGCTGACCGGACGCCCGCGATCGGCGACCGTGACCGCGCTCGACGACGGGATCCTCCTCGCGCTCAGCGCGGCCGACTTCGAGGAGCTCGTCGCGAGCGGCGGGCCGTGGCTCGGACCGCGCCTGCTCGGACTGCGCCGCGGGGCGGCGCCGGGCCGCGACGGATCCTCGGCTTGACGGGCCCGGTGTCGCCCAACTGACAGTCCCGCAGTCGCACGCCGTTTGTGCCGGTCATGCCGCGCGGGTAGGCTTGATGGCGATGCAGGTGGACGAGCCGCTGGGGAGCGGGCCACCGCGACCACGGAACGGAGGCTGTTATGGCCGATTTCAAGAAACCGGGCCCGCCCGAGGGCTACAAGCTGATGAACGCCGACGACGACGTGGAAGGCCACGCGTTCCGCCGGCCGCTGCCGAAGGCCGACGGGTCCGAGGAGGACACCGAGGGCCATCTCGCGCGGCGACCCCTCCCGCGGGCCGACGGGTCCGAGGAGGACACCGAGGGCCACGCAGCCCGGCGACCCCTCCCGCGGGCCACTGGTGAGGACGACGACGTCGAGGGCCATCGGCGCGGGAACTTCCCGAAGGCCGACGGCGACGACGAGGATGTCGAAGGCCACCGGATGAAGGCCAAGTAGCCGACCTCGCTCCCACTCGAGGTCAAGACGCCCGCCGGCGACGGCGGGCGTCTTCGTGTCCACGGGGCGACCGGGGCCCGGAAGCGCGCAGCAGACGGGCAGGCCGGAGTCAGGCGTCGCGGGCGTTGTCGGCGGTCGCCGCGAGGAGGGCCTTCACCTCGAACGGCGTGATGCGCGGGTGGTGCCCGCGGATCCGCGCGGCGAACCCCGCGATGTGCGGCGCGGCGAAGCTGTTCCCCGTCGCGATGATCCGTTTCCCGTCCTTCCAGGCGACGTCGACGTCGAGACCGTACGCGCCGAACTCGACGGGCGGCGTCGGATTGTAGAAGTAGGTCATCGCGTCGGGCACGTCGTGGGCGGCGACCGACACGACCGAGGCGAAGAGCGATGGATAGCTCTTGCCCGGAACGTTGTTCGCGGCCGACACGAGGAGGACGTTCGCGAAGTACGCCGCGTCGGCCAGCTCGTGGAAGATCCCGAACAGCGCATCGCTCTTCGATGAGAGCGAGAGGTTCACGACCGACGCGCCGGCGTCGATCGCCCAGTCGAGTCCCGCCGCGAACACCACGCCCTTGCCGCGGTTGTCCGGGCCGAGCACCCGGATCGAGACGAGCTCCGCCTTCGGCGCCAGCGCGTGGATGATCCCCGCGCAGGCGGTCCCGTGCCCGACGACGTCGATCGCGTCGGGGTCCTCGTGGACCTGCGGCTCGCCCTCCTCATCGAGCTCGACCCTCATGCTCCGGACGAGCTTCCCGCCGACCGCCGGGTGGTCCCGCTCGACGCCCGAATCGATGATCGCGACCGTGACCCCTTCGCCGTCGCCCGCTCCCCAGGCGGCATCGCGGGCGAGACGCCCGAGCGGCGCCCGGTGGACGAGGCGATCGCGGTTCGGCTCGGCGAACGGCTCGCTCCACGCCGGGAGGTCGAGATCGTCGTCGCTCATCGCCAGTCGCGCTGCGCTGGCGCGTTCAGCGGGTGCGGCGGGTCCAGCCCGCCCGGGCTGCCCGCTCCCTCTCCGCGTGACCGGCGAGGACGGCGAGCAGGTCGGTCACGAGCGCCAGCTGGTCCGGCGAGGCGGCACGCACGCGGGCGACCTGCTCGACGAGCGCCCACAGCCTGGTCGCGTCCTCGCGATCGAGCTCCGCGGTCGCGGCGCCGACCAGCTCGGCGACGACGCCGTCGGACCCGTCGGGAGCTCCCGGAGCGTCCCCGGGGGCGCCGTCCGCGGCCGGCGCGAGGAGGGCACCGAGGACGGATGCCAGGAGCGCGGCCGCGTCACGCTCGACGCGGGTGGCGCTGATCGCGACGGCGGCCTGCCGGGCGAAGACGGACGCGAGCTCGATGTCGCGCAGCGAGAACGCCGCCTCGTCGCGCTTGTCGAGGACCTCGAGGACGCCGATCGTGCCGTGGTCGTCGGTGAGCGGCACCGCGACGATCGAGCGCGGCACGTACTGCGTCGACTCGGCGAACGAGCGGCCGAAGCGCGGGTCCGAGCGGACGTCGGAGATGGCGAGCGCCTGGCCCGACGTGTAGACGTAGCCGACGAGCCCCTGGTCGGGCGGCACGGCGAGCCCGACGACGCCCTGGCCCTGCTCGCCGGCGGCGACGCGGAAGACGAGCCGGTCCGTCGCCGCGTCGTACAGCGCGATCGACGCCGCCTCGGCCTGGAACAGCGTCACGGTGGCATCGACGACCGAGCGGAGGACGGCCTCGCCGGCACCGATCGTCAGCCGCCGGGCCGCCTCGGCCCGGACCCCGATCGCCCGCAGGGCGGCAAGGGCACCCGCCGACAGGGCCGGGTCGCGCTCTCCCTCGGTCACTGCGCCGTCACCGCTCGGCGGCGCGCCTGAGCCGGGCCGGATCCGGGATCGTGATCGTGTCGCGATCGAGCTCGATCAGTCCCTGCTCGACGAAGTCGGCGAGGAGCCGGTTCACGGTCTGGCGGGTGCCCCCGATCATCGCCGCGAGCTCCGACTGCGTGTACGGCCACTCGAGCGTGATCGCGCCGTCGTGGTCCGTGCTCGCTTCCTCGGCCATCTGCGCGAGGCGGCGCGCCAGGCGACCCGGGAGATCGAGGAAGTGCAGCTCCTCCACGTGGCCGGTCAGCCGCCGGAGCTCGGCGCTCAGGCCGGCGAACAGGGCGCGGCGGAGGCTCTGGTCGGTGTCGATCAGGTTCTCGAACGGCTCGCGGTGGAGCACGAGCGTCTCGGTCGGCTCGAGGGCGACGATCGAGGCGGAGTGCGGCGCGCCATCGAGGATCGCAAGCTCGCCGAAGAAGTCGCCCTTGCCGAGGGTCGCGATGATCGCCTCCTCCTCACCGGCGGGCGACGGGAGGACGATCTTCACGCTGCCCGACGCGACGATGTACAGCGAGTCGCCCGGGTCGCCCTGGTGGAACACCGTTTCGCCGCGACGGTAGCGGCGGACCCGAAGACTCGAGATGCACGCGCCGAGGCTCTCGTCGCTGACCTGCGCGAACAGCGCGCAGCGGCGGAGCGCGTCGGCGGCGAGGTCCCGGTCGAGCGTGCCGGCCACGTTCGGCATTCCCTCCTCCGCTCCCGTCGCGATCGGGAGGCCCATCCATCGTACATGCCGGGCTCCGGGGGGACGTCGCGGATTCGGCGCGCACGACGGCGCCGCCC
>JBFKVO010000183.1:0-3755 GCA_041639095.1 Candidatus Limnocylindrales bacterium
GTCGTCGCGGTCTCGATGCCAAGCCGAACGTCGATCGCCGTCTCGCCCTCGTAGTCGACGCTCACCTCGAGCGCCAGCGTCGGGGTGAGCCGGTCGCCGCCGAGCTCGATCGTCTTCGTCACCCGCGCGCGGCCTTCCCCGACCGCTCCGTCGCGAGCGACGACGAGGCGACGCGGCTCGAGCTCCAGGACGGCAAAGGCACCGTCGATGGCGTCGCCGAGCTCGGTCGCGTCGCCCCGCGCGAAGGCCTCGGGCGACGCGTCGGGGGCGAGGAACCGGATGAGACCCGAGCGTCGCTCGTACGTGTCGTAGGCGAGGCGGTCTGCGAGGCCGGGCTCCTTCGTCTTGACCTGGTCGTGGATCGAGGCGACGGCCCCCGACGCCCCGGCGTCGGCCGCCTCGTCGTGTGCCTTCAGGCGCTCGTGGTACGCCTCCGGGCGCCGGCGCACGACCGCGCACAGCGCGTGTCGGACGGCGCGCACGTCCCAGCCGCCGATCCCGGCGCCCTCCTCGAGATCCACCGTGACGATCTGGCCGTCGGTGGCGAGGAGGACCTCGTCGCGGCCGTCGAGGTCGGTGTCGAGGAGGATCGCCGCCTCGTGCGAGCCAGCCGCGCGATCCGCGAGGTCCTCGGCGGCGATGAGGTGCTCGTAGGTCGCGAGCCGCATGTGCGCGATGTAGATCCCGCCGAACAGCCCATGCCAGTAGCAGTCGTTCGACTGACCGCGGTAGAGGTGGTCGAGCGCCGCGTCGCGGTCCGGCCCGGGCGCCATCGCGTCCACCTTCGCCGACGCGCGGAGCATCTGCTTGTGGAGGTCGTTCACCTCCCGGTACTTCACCTGGAAGTTGCGCCAGAAGCCGCCGCGCAGCCAGCGCGCCTCGGGGCGGCCCGCGTCGGTGGCCGCGTGGAGCGCGTCCGCGTAGGCCACGCCCTCGTCGGCCGGCAGTGCCCACTCGCCCATCTCCGCGTACGAGCTCGTGGGCACGTACACGCGCCCGACCGGCCCGTGCTCGGCGAGCCAGGCCGAGGGCGTCACGGTCGTGAGCCAGTCCGCGTTCTCCTCGAGGGCCGTGAAGAACCGCTCGATCCAGCGGTCCTCGCCCCAGCAGTGCTCGAACGTCGACGGCCACGCGCCGAACTTCTCGCCGTCGTCGCCCATCGTGCCGAGGCGATCGCCCGCCTCGGTCGCGTTCGCGCGCAGGTGCTCGATCACCGAGTCGACCGTCCCGAACGGGATCCCGTAGCGGAGCCCCTGCTCGGTGCCGAAGACGCGCAGCAGCCGGCCCTGGTCCTCGGTCACGTAGGCGCCCCACAGCGCGTCCTCGCGGATCGAGGCGGCCCGGAAGTGGGCGTCGTCGAGGATCGTCCACGCGTAGCCGGCGTCGACCAGCGAGGCGGGCAGGTCGGGCTCCCAGACGCGTTCAGCCAGCCACGCCCCGCGCGGCCGCGTGCCGGTCAGCGCCTCCAGCTCGTCGGCCATCCGCCGGAGCTGGCCGAGCCGGTCGCGCGCCGGGAGCGACGCGAGGATCGGCTCGTAGTAGCCGCCGCCGAGGAGCTCCACCTGGTCGCGCGCGACGAGTCGCCGGACGCGCTCCAGGAACGCCGGCCGCTCCGCGCGGATCCACTCGAGGAGCGGGCCCGTGTAGTGGAGCGACACACGGACCTGCGGGTGGCGTTCGAGGGCATCCACGAACGGGAGATAGGCCTGCTCGAAGACCTCGGCGATCACCCAGCCGAAGTTGCCGACGGGCTGGTGATTGTGGATCGCGAGGGCCAGCGAGATGCGCGGGGCCATGGCGCGATCCGCTGTGGGTGTCGGTCAGCCGGCGGCCGCGGAGCCGCCCGCCGCGCTGCCCCCGGCCGCGGCCGCCGCGCCGACTCGAGCCGATCCGACCCCGGCCGCCGGCAGGTACAGCTGGTCCACGTACTCGTGGAGCATCCGCGTCGTCGAGAACTGCCAGATCGTCGTCGCCATCGAGCGGCGCATGAGGTCCACCCATTCGATCGGGAAGCCCGACTCGTCGCGCCGGTAGTAGAGTGGGACGACCTCCTCCTCGAGCAGGCGGTAGAGGTCCATCGCGTCCGCCCAGTCCTGGGCACCCTCGTCGGGGTTCGTCTCCCGGCCGCCGATCGCCCATCCGTTGTCGCCCGTCCAGCCCTCGTCCCACCAGCCGTCGAGGACGCTGAGGTTCAGGACGCCATTCGCCGCGGCCTTCATCCCGGACGTGCCCGACGCCTCGAGCGGCCGCCGCGGGTTGTTCAGCCAGACGTCCACGCCCTGGACGAGGAACCGTCCGATCCGGATGTCGTAGTCCTCGATGACGAAGACGCGGCCGCGCAGGGGGTCGGAGCGTGAATGGTCGAAGATCCCCTGGATGACGCGCTGGCCCGGCCGGTCGGCAGGATGCGCCTTGCCGGCGAACACGATCTGCACCGGCCGCTCGCTGTCGCGGACGAGCCGGGCGAGGCGGTCGATGTCGCTGAAGATCATCGCCGCCCGCTTGTAGGTCGTGAACCGCCGCGCGAAGCCGATCGTGAGCGTGTCGGGATCGAGGATCCCGTCGAGGGCCTCCAGCGTGGCCGGGGCCTCGCCGTGTCGCGCGAACTGGTTGAGGAGGCGGCCGCGGGCGAAGTGGGCGAGCTCGCGCTTCTGGTGCTGATGCGTCTCCCACAGCTCGGCGGCGGGGATCCGTTCGAGGCGGTCCCACCAGCGCCGTTCGCGCGCCCCAGCGTCGAGGTTGTCGAGGTCAGCCTGGAGGTGGCGCTGGAGGAGGTTGCGGAGCGCCGTCCCCATCCACGACGGGGTGTGGATGCCGTTCGTGAGCCCGAGGATCGGGCGCGGCGAGATCTCGTGCCAGGTACCGTTTGCGACGACGCCGTGGAGCTTGCTGACCGCGTTCGCTCCCGACGTCGTCCGCAGACAGAACGCGGTCATGTCGAACTGGCCGGGATCGCCGTCCACGCCGAGACCGCGCTCGAGGAGCGCGTCCAGCGGCACGCCGCCCGTCTCGGGGCGGCCGTCGCCCTCGCACAGCGGTCCGACGATCCGGCGCACGAGCCCGACGTCGAACCGCTCGTTGCCGGCGGCGACCGGGGTGTGGATGGTGAACACGGAGTCGCGCGCGATCATCGCCCAGGCGTCGTCGAGCGCGGTCCCGTTCGCGACGTGCTCGCGAGCGCGCTCGACGAGCATCAGCGACGAGTGGCCCTCGTTGAGGTGCCAGGCCGACGGCTCGATGCCGAGCGCGCGCAGCGCGCGGACCCCGCCGACGCCCAGCAGCAGCTCCTGGTGGAGGCGCATCTCGCGCCCGCGCACGTACAGGATGTGGGTGATCGGGCGATCGGTGTCGTCGTTCTCCGCGATGTCGGCGTCGAGGAGCAGGAGCGGGACGCGCCCGACGTTCACGCACCAGACCGCGGCGTGGAGGTCGCGGCCCGGGAGCGGGACGCTGATCGTCAGCGGCTCACCGTCCTGGCCCTGCACGCGCGCGAGCGGGAGTTGCGAGAGGTCGTAGTCGGGGTAGGCGTGCTCCTGGTGGCCGTCGGCGTCGATCTGCTGGCGGAAGTAGCCGCGCCGATACATGAGCCCGACGCCGATGAACGGCAGGGCCATGTCGCTCGCGGTCTTGAGGTGATCGCCGGCGAGGACGCCGAGGCCGCCCGAGTTGATGCTGAGCGACTCGTGCAGCCCGTACTCGGCGCAGAAGTACGCGATCGGCCCGTCGAGCTTGTCGTGGTGGGTGCGCTGGAACCA
>JBFKVO010000184.1:0-3746 GCA_041639095.1 Candidatus Limnocylindrales bacterium
CGGCTCTACGCGCGTGGCGCCGCGCCCTATCTGTCACCGCGGGGGGACGGTCGAGCGTGCTGCGGCCCGATCCGATCACTCGCGGCGATCAAGCCGGCCCCACCTCGCGCCGCCAGCGGCCCAGGGGCGCGGAAAGGGAGGCTCAGCCGTGGGCCCAGGGGCGCGGAAGGGGAGCCTCAGCCTGGGGCCCGAGCCGCGGGCGAGGAGCGTCAGCCCTGCGGCGTGCCGCGCCCCCGGCCGAGCAGGTCCAGGTCGAACTTGCGCTCCGTCCCGTGGATGAGCCGGTCGATGTTGTCGGCGTGGGCGAGCCAGATGAGTGCCGGCCCGACCGCGGCCCAGGCGAGGTACGCCGGCGGCACCGCGCCGGACCAGACGGCCCACAGCACGACCATGGCCGGGAACATCGCGGCCGATCCGAGCAGCGACCCGAGCGACACGTAGCGCGTGACGAGGATCACGCCGAAGAACACCGGCGCCGCCAGGATCACCGCGAGCGGCTGGATGACGAGCATCGTCCCGACGCCGGTGCCGACTCCCCGCCCGCCGCCGAAGCGCAGGAAGACCGAGCGCGCGGAGCCGACGACCGTCGCCGCCGCGCAGACGACCTCGAACGCGCTGTCGCCCGTGGCGAGGCGCGCGGCCAGCACCGGCAGGATGCCCTTGAGGAGATCACCGGTGACGACCACCGCGGCCCACTTGCGGCCGAGCGCCCGGAGCGCATTCGTGCCGCCCGTCCGCCCCGAGCCGATCGTCCGTGGATCCGGCCCACCGCTGGCACGCGCGACGAGGACGCCGACCGGGATCGAGCCGACGAGGTACGCCCCCACGATGAGCGCCAGGCGGAGGGCGAGTCCCTCGTCCATCGTCGCAGTCGAACTCCAGCGCGGCCGTCCCGCATCCCGAGCGGCCGGGACGCGACCGCAGCCGAGTCTAGCACCGGCGCCGCACCCGGCAGTGCCCGCGCCCGCGCCGGCTCCGTGGCCCCCGCGGCGGATCCGTCGCGCCGGGAGGCCGCCGATCCGGACCTCCGTCGGTTGCGCCCCGATCGACCTCGCGCGTACCATCGAACCCGATGACCCACCCGGCCGCAGGGCCCACCCTCGTGCCGCTCGCGTGCGCCGGGAGCATCGATCCCGGCCCGTCCCAGAGGTGTCGCTGACCCATGGCCGTCGGCTCGTCCAACGACTTCGATCTCGTCGTCCTCGGCGCTGGCACGGGCGGCTACGCGGCCGCGTTCCGGGCGGCCCAGCTGGGCCTCAAGGTCGCCCTCGTGGACGAGGACAAGATCGGCGGGACGTGCCTCCACCGCGGCTGCATCCCGACGAAGGCCCTCCTCGAATCCGGCGCCTTCGCGGACCGGATCCGCCACGCGAAGGACTTCGGCATCGACGTCGGCGAGCCGGTCGTCGACTACAAGCGCATGGCCGAGCGGCGCGACCAGGTCGTGAAGCGGATGTGGACGGGCCTGAAGAGCCTCGTCGACAAGAACAAGGTCACCTGGATCGCCGGCCGCGGCCGTCTCGCCGGTCCCGGCAAGGTCGCCGTCACGATGCACGGCGAGGACGGGACCCCCGGCGCCGGCGGCGAGCGCGTCCTCCAGGGCACGGACATCATCCTCGCGACCGGCTCGCGGGTGAAGTCGCTCCCGGGCCTCGAGCCGGACGGGAAGCGCATCGTCACCTCGGACGACGTCCTGACGATGGACACCCTCCCGAAGGACATCATCGTCGTCGGCGCGGGCGCCGTCGGTCTCGAGTTCGCGTCCTTCTACAACGACGTCGGCGTGAAGGTGACGCTCCTCGAATACCTGCCCCGGATCGCGCCCCTCGAGGACGCCGAGGTGAGCCAGGTCGTGGAGCGCAGCCTGACGAAGCGCGGGGTCACGATCATGACGAGCGCCCGCTTCGACCCGGCGGCGGTGAAGACCACGAAGACCGGCGTGTCGGTCATGGTCGGCCCCGAGGGCAAGGAACCGGCCGAGCTGAAGGCCGAGATGATGCTCGTCGCGACCGGGCGGGCCGCGAACATCGAGGACATCGGCCTCGAGACCACGAAGGTGGAGACCGACAAGGGCATCATCAAGGTCAACGGCAGGATGCGGACGAAGGAGCCGCACGTCTACGCGGTCGGCGACATCGTCGGCGGGCTGTGGCTCGCGCACACGGCGGCCCACGAGGGGATCATCGCGGCGCACGTGATCGCCGGCGACAGGGACGTCCACGAGATGGACTACGTGAAGCAGCCGCGGGCCACCTACTGCCGACCCGAGATCGCCTCGATCGGCCTGACCGAGCAGCAGTGCAAGGAGCAGGACATCCCGATCAAGATCGGCAAGGTCCCGTTCCAGGCGATCGCGAAGGCGCTCATCGGCGGCGAATACGAGGGCTTCGCGAAGGTCATCGGCCACGCCGAGACCGACGACACGCTCGGCGTCCACCTCGTCGGACCGCACGCGACCGACCTCATCGCGGAGGCGTCGGTGGCGTTCGAGCTCCAGGCGACGCCGTGGGAGATCGGCGCCTCCACCCACCCGCACCCGACGCTGTCCGAGATCCTCGGCGAGGCGTCGATGGCGGTCGACAAGCGCTCGATCAACTTCTGATGGCGAGGGCCTGATGGCGACGAAGGCCGCTCCTCGAGCGAAGGCGACCCCCAAGGCCGCGTCGAAGGCGACCCCCAAGGCCGCGTCGAAGGCGGCCCCGAAGGCGACCCCGAAGCCGAGGGCCGCTGCCAAGGGCCGCCTCGGCGCCGATCTCGGCCTGTCCGACGCCGACCTCGTCGAGATGTACCGGCTCGTCGCGCTCACCCGAGCGGTGGACGAGCGGATGTGGGTCCTGAACCGCGCCGGCCGGATCCCGTTCGTCATCAGCGGCCAGGGCCACGAGGGCGCCCAGGTGGGGATCACCTGGGCGTTCGAGAAGGGCAAGGACTGGATCGCGCCGTTCTACCGCTCGATCGCCACGTGCCTCACGTTCGGGATGACCGCGCGCGACATCATGACCGCCCAGTACGCGACGGCGAACGACAACTCGTCCGGCGGGCGCCAGATGCCCGGCCACTACGGAGACGCGCGGCGCAACGTGCTGTCAGTCTCCTCGCCGGTCGCGACGCAGTTGCTCCACGCGGTCGGGATCGCGCTCGCGGCGAAGATCCGCAAGACCGGCCAGGTCGCGCTCACGATCATGGGCGAGGGGAGCTCGAACCAGGGCGACGTCCACGAGGGGCTGAACTTCGCGGCGATCCACAAGCTCCCGTTCGTCTTCGTCGTCGAGAACAACGGCTACGCGATCAGCGTGCCCGCCGCTCGCCAGCTTTCGATCGAGAACGTCGCCGACCGCGCGGCAGGCTACGGGATCCCGGGCGTCGTCGTGGACGGGACGGACGTGCTCGAGTGTTACCGGGTCGCGAAGGAGGCGGTCGCGCGAGCCCGCGCGGGCGAGGGGCCGACGCTCATCGAGGCGAAGGTGACCCGCCTGACGGCGCACTCGTCCGACGACCAGCAGACGAAGTACCGCTCCGAGGAGGATCTCCAGGCGGGCCGCGAGCACGACCCGCTCCCGCTCTTCCGCGCCCAGCTCGAGGAGGCGGGCATCCTGACCGAGGAGATCCGGACGAAGCTCGAGGCGGAGATCAAGGCCGCCGTCGACGACGCGACCGACTTCGCGGAGGGCGAGGCCGACCCGGACCCGGCGACGGCGATGAAGTGGGTGTTCGCGGAGGACTGGCCGGGCGAGGCGGTGCCCCCA
>JBFKVO010000185.1:0-3724 GCA_041639095.1 Candidatus Limnocylindrales bacterium
CCCCGCTCCAGGCCGCCGCCGAGGGTCGCGTCGGGGTCGGCAACGACCTGAACCCGTTCGCCCACCTCCTCACCGCGGCGAAGGTCGAGCCCGCCACCCCCGCCGAGGCCCGGACCCGGCTCGCGAACCTGCGCATCGGCTGGGCGAGCGAGTCGGCGACCTGGCTGGCCCTCGCCGAGCGCATCCAGGCGGACCCGGCGTCGGGCGGCCCCGAACCCGTGCCCGCCGAGGTCGCCGTGGCGTTCCACCCGCGGACGTTTGCCCAGCTCCTGTTCGTGCGGGAAACGCTCGACCTCGACACGCGTGTGGACCGCTTCCTCGCCGGCGCGATCAGCGGGATCCTCCACGGCAAGAGCCCGACCTACCTCTCGGAGCTCATGCCGAACACGTTCAGCATGGCGCCGCGCTACGTCCGCGAGTACGCGGCGCGGACCGCGTTCCACTCGCCCGAACGCGACGTCTTCGACTGCCTCGCCGCGAAGCTCGACCGCCTCTACCGCCAGCCGAACCCGCGGACGCCCGGGATCGCGCTCCTCGGCGACGCGCGCGATGCGGGCGCGCGCGCACGGGCGGCCCTGCGGGAGCGCGGTCTTCCGGACCGGGCGCGGCTCGTGGTCACGTCGCCGCCCTACCTGCGCGTCGTGAAATACGGCTACTACAACTGGCTCCGGACATGGTTCCTCGGCTTCGACGCCGCCGCCATCGACGCGACCCTCGACGACGCCCATCACCGCGAGCCGTATCTCGACTTCGTGCGCGACGTGCTCGCCGGACTGCGGCCCGCGCTCACCGACGACGCGGTCGTGGCCCTCGTCATCGGCGACGTGGAGACCGACCGCGGGCGCCGGATCGACGGAGTCGGGCTGGCCGAGCGGGTCTGGGAGGCGGCCGCCGAGCCCGAGGGCTACCGGCTCGCCGGCGTGATCCTCGACGACGTCCATGCCCACCGCAAGATGACGAAGCTGTGGGGCGACGAGGCCGGGCGGGCGACGAAGACGGATCGGATCCTCGTGCTCGGTGCGTCGGAGACGGGCCGGCGGCGGGCGGTCGCCGGCGCGACGGCCCCGGTCGACTGGACCTGGCCGCCACGCGGGCTGCGGGCGCTCTGACCCGACCGCGCGCCGGCGCTCCGGCCGTGCGGCCCGCCGCTAGAATGCGGCCATGAAGCAGATGTACCACCCGTCGGACCTCGCGACGATGGATCCGCTCGTGCTCATGAAGAACCTCGACCACGTGCGGATGACGAGCCGGCGGCTGAGCTACATCCTCCAGCAGCAGGTCCACCTGTACACGCCCGAGGCGAATCAGCTGCGCGAGCAGATCGACCGCTATGTGGAGGCCGAGCGCCAGATCGAGAGCGAGATGGCGCGCCGCCAGATCCGCGCCTAGGGCCTCCGTCCGCCCCTCACGGCGCGCGAGACTCCGGGAATCCAGAACCCCCGCCGCGGCGGGGGTTCCTTCGTATCCGGCAGAGAACGGCCGGGATGATCGCGTGCGTTCCCGCTCAGGCGACGGCCGGAGCGAGCTCCAGTGTCGATGCGTCGGTCGCCGGGACCTCGGCCGAGTCTCCCACGCCGGCGGGGCCTGCAGCCGGCGCGGACCGATCGGCCACGAGCTCCGGCGAAGGCGCCGTCCCGCCGTCGGGCGTGGCCACGCGCGCGGTCCGTCGGCTGACCGCGCGGGGATCGAACCCGGCTGCGCGACGCCGCTCGGCGTCCTCGGCGACGACGCGATGCACGATCCCGGCGAGCCGCGGCATCTCGAACAGCGTCAGGCCGAGACCGTTCGCGTTGAGCTCCTCCGCCCCCCAGCCATGGAAGAGGCCGCGCCCGACGACGGCGCACATCTCGTCGTACAGCTCCGGCCAGCCGACCGCACGGCGACGGTGGCAGAACCGGACGAAGTCGATCGCCTCGGGCGTCGGCTCGGTGGCCGACGACACCGATCGATCGGGTGGGCGCGCACGCTCAGGGGTGCGCGAATCCATCGATGGCTACCCTCCTCTCGAGGCGCCCGTGAGCGCGCCGAATGGACCCAGGGTCCCGGCGAGTCGAACCGGACCCCGGATTCGGCCCCTGTGGTGGTCGGCGGGGCTCTCCTCCGAGCTGCCGCCGCGTCCTCGCGTCATGGTAGGCGCCGGTCGGGTCTCGCCGGAAGGGGGTTTGTCCACGAACTCGTCCACCAACTTGTCCACACGAACGGGCGTTCACCGGATCCGTGCGCCGGCCGCCCGTCGAGGTCTCGGGCGGGCGAGCTGGCCGCCCGTCAGCGCTGGTCGGCCGGCCCGGAGGTGGAGCGACGTCGGACCCCCAGGCCCGGCTCGTCGGTGAGGCGCCAGCGCGACGTCTCGTCGAGCTCCAGGCCCTCGAACGGGTCGTCGGCGAGCAGGATGTTCCCGTCGAGGTCAACCCACTCCGCGAGCGACGCGACGGCGGCCGACGCCGCGATCCCGACCGACGTCTCCTCCATGCAGCCCAGGAAGGTCCGGAATCCGAGCTCGCGCGCGCGCTCGAGCATCCGCTTCGCGGCCCCCACGCCGCCGCACTTCGCGAGCTTGACGTTGACTCCCGCGACGACCCCGACGAGGGCGTCGAGGTCCTCGATCGTCACGGCGCTCTCGTCGGCGACGATCGGCAGATCGGTGGCGGCCTGGAGGTGGGCCAGCCAGTCGTAGCGGCGCGGCGGGAACGGCTGCTCGATGAGCTCGACGCCGAGGCGGACGAGCTCGGGCAGCAGGCCGCGCGCGATCTCGGGCGTCCAGCCGTTGTTCGCGTCCACGCGCAGCGGGCCGGCGTAGACGGCACGGACCGCCTCGAGCGTCGCGAGGTCGGAAGGCCCACCGACCTTGATCTTAAGCGCCGGGAAGTGGCCCGCCCGGAGAGCCCGCTCCGCGACGACCGCCGGCTCGTCGATGCCGAGCGTGAAGTCGGTCGGCGGGATGTCGCGCGACATGCCGAGGAGGCGGTGGACCGGCTCTCCCCGGACCTTGCCGACGAGATCGTGCAGCGCGATGTCGATCGCGCACTTCGCGCCCCCGTTCCAGCGCAGCGCGGCGTCCATCGTCGCGCCCGCCCGCTCGAGCCCGCCCGCGTCGGGCTCCGGCTCGCCGACAGCCGCGAGCAGCGTCGGGAAGGCGGCCGCCATCGTCGCGGCCGTCTCGCCGTAGTACGGCTCGACGTACCCCTCTCCGAGCCCCACCACACCCGGGAACCGGTCGTCGCGCAGTTCCACGAGCACGGTCGTCGCCCCGTGCGGGTCGTCGCTCCGGGCGATCCGGAACGGATCCGCGAACGTCAGGTGCAGGACCTCGTGCTCGATGAGGAGCGTCACGCGCTGCTGCTCGCGACCGGCACGAGGGCGTCCACGCGTTCCTCGATGGCCGCCCAGAGCGCATCCCCGCCGAAGCGGTACGGGTCGTCGCACGGGAGCCCCGTCTCGGCGGCCGTCTCGGCGATGACCCGCCGCGCGTCCTCGTCGTCGGCGATGAGCGACGTGTTGAGCGCGACCGCGACGACCGTCGATGGCGCCACGAGGCCCGCGACCTGCTCATGGAGCCGGATGAACCCCGGCAGGCTCGCGATCGGGAACGACACACCGGGCAGGTGGTCGAAGTCGTGCTCCCGGAGACCGGGCTTGTGGACCATGACCATGGCGTGCGGCGTCGCGCCGTGGATGAGCCCGAGCGTCACCGACGAATACGCCGGGTGGTCGAGGGAGCCCTGGC
>JBFKVO010000186.1:0-3689 GCA_041639095.1 Candidatus Limnocylindrales bacterium
CCCCGAGCCGACCCCGACACCCACGCCCACGCCGCCGCCGACACCCACGCCCCCGCTGCCGCCGACACCGACCCCGCCGACCCCGGCGCCGACCCCCGAGCCGACCCCGGCGCCCTAGGCGCCGAGCGTCGGTCGGTCCGTTCCCGGCTCCGGCTCGTCCCAGAGCCCGAACGTCCGCGGGCCGGTGGCGTCTTCGTCGGCCGGACGCGCCTCGAGCGTGTCTGCGGCCGTGGGCGTGGTGGTCGCCGGTCCCGCGGCCGGGCCATCGGCACCGGCGCGATCCGGCGCGCCGTCCACGGGCACGAACTCCAGGCGGCGCCGCCGACCCGGCACCGGCTCATCCGCCCGCGGTGTCCGCGGCGACGCAGCAGTCGCAGTCGCCACGAGGACGGGCGCCTCCTCCCAGCACGGGCGGATCTCGCTGCCGAGCAACGGTGCCCGCCGGCGGTCCAGGCCGCAGTAGCCGATGCCGGGGGCGACCGAGCGGCGGAAGTTCCGGCACGTCCCGCAGCTCGTCGATGACCGCTTGCAGACCCAGCAGCGGGCGGTCACCGCCTGGGGCGTCGAGCAGTGGGGGCACCGCCACATCGCCATCGGGGCGATGGTAGCTGCGCGCCGGGCCCCTGTAAACGCCGAGAGGCCCGGGTGGCCTACTTCGTGATCGTGATGACCGTTCGATCCGTCGCGACGCCGAACTCCGACGTGGTCACGAGGACCGTCGCGAGGCCCTGGCCCTGGCCGGTGCCCTTCGGGAGGCTCGTCGCGAACACCGCCGTGCCGTCGCCGGCGGTCGTCGTGTCGGAGGTGATCGCGGGCAGACCCGGCATCGTCAGGCTGAACGTCGCGCTCGCGCCGCTCAGCGGCCGTCCGTCGGGATCGGTGACGAGGACCGTGAGCTGGATGTCCTGGGGGAGGTTCGCGGCCGAGAAGGAATAGCGGCTCGCCGACAGGCTCGCGGTCAGCGTGCCCGATCCGCGCCGCACGCTGATGACGAGCTCGCCGACGTTGCCCGCCGGGTCGGTCGCGGTGAGCTGGATCCCGTTCGTGCCGGTCGTCAGCGCGAGGACGAGCTCGAACGAGCCGTCGGAGCCCGCCTGCCCGGCGATCGATGCGCCGTTCGCCTCGTTGCGGGCGATGATCGTGCTCCGCGCCTGCGTCTTGCCCTGGAGGGTCACGACGTCGCGGTTGACGGTCGCCTTGTCCTTCGGCGAGCTCAGGGCGATGTTCGGGGGCTCGACGTCGAGGATGTACGTGACGAGCGGCGACGACTCCGACTCCCCGCCCGGGGTGACGATCGTCGCGCTGAAGCCGTTCTCGCCGGGCGTGAGTTCCACGGGCACGATGACTCGCGGGCCGCTGCCGATCGGCCGCTCGTCGATCGGTGCCGCGACCTGGTCGGGCAGCGTGAGGTACGTCCGAACGGTCGTGCCCTCGCGGCCGACGACGTCCGGCGGGAGGGTCACGACGAGGTCGATCGCCGTCTCGCTGGTGTACGGCTCGTCGGGTGGCGCGATCGTGGGGGCGTCGGCGATCGGCGCGATCGTCGCGCTCGGCGTCGGCGTCGCCGTGACGTCGTCGATGAACCCGGTGAAGATCCCGCCGACCGCTCCGACCGCGCGGTTCAGCCCGCCGAGCGCGCCGCTCAGGACGACGACGCCGAGGACCCCGAGGGCCGTCACGAGGACGAGGCGCGCGGCGAGCGGGAGGCCCGGGCGCCGCTGCTGTCGGCGCCGGTGGCTGATCCGCCCGCTGACCTGCGGGCGCGGCCGGACCTTGACGGGAGCCGGGCGTCCGGTCGACGGGGGGCGCGGCCGGACATGCGAGGGACGTCTGCCGCGGGTGTTCGTCATTCGCGCGGCATTGTCGCACGGGTCGCTGGGTGCGGCCGGACAGCGTCGCGGCCGGGCCGCGGTGTACCCTGACGGCCATCCGAGCGCGTTCCGACCAGGGGGCGCGGCGAGCTGCCCGAGGGATGGATGCAGGAACGCGACCCGAAACGACCACCGAGCGCGAGCGGGGCCGCCGTCGGGCGTCCCGGATTCGGCATCGGACCGATCGCCCGGGTCACGCCGTCGCCCCTGGCCCAGCGACGCGCCGCGGCCGTCGGGTCGCCGCTGCCGCAGCTCCCGCGCGGGGGCTTCGGGCTTCCGAACCTGCGTCGCAACGTGTGCCCCCACTTCTACATGACCGGCGCTCGAGGGGCGATCCCGATCCACGCCCCGCACCTGCTCAAGGCGCTCATCCGCCAGGAGTCGAACGTCTCGCGCTGCCAGCTCCGCGGCGGCGTCCACCTCGAGCAGGGCTACGTCAACGACGTGTGTCTGACGCCACGCTTCAACCAGTGCGTCTTCTACGAGGAGGAGCTCACGCGCGACTGACCGGCCGCGGCGATCGCGCCGGCCGTCGCACGACGGTCCGATGACCGACCTCTCGTACCCGGAGGCCGTGCGCCTGCTCGGCGAACGCGGACGGTTCGGGATCCGCCTCGGCCTGGCACGGACGCGTGCGCTCCTGCGCGACCTGGGCAACCCCGAGCGTGCCGTGCGCGGTGCCCTCGTCGCCGGGACGAACGGCAAGGGGAGTGTTCTCGCGCTGGCCGCCGCCGCCGCCCGCGCGGCGGGGCTGCGGGTCGGGGAGACGCCGAAGCCCCATCTCGTCACGTACCGCGAGCGGCTTCAGCTCGACGGCCGGCCGGTGGATCCGACGACGTTCGCGCGCCTGGTCGGCGGGGTCCTGCCGGTCGCGGATCGCGTGGCGCGCCGCCACGGCGAGCCGACCGAGTTCGAGCTCCTTACGGCCGTCGTGTTCCGCTGGTTCGCCGAGGAACGCCCGGACGTGGCGCTCGTCGAAGTCGGCCTCGGGGGCCGCCTCGACGCGACCCACGCCTGGGACGGCGGCGTCGCGGCGATCACGAACGTCGCTCTGGACCACACGGACCGGCTGGGCACGACGATCGGGGCGATCGCCCGCGAGAAGGCGGCGATCATCGAGCGGGGCGACATCGCGGTGACGGCGGCCGCGGGCGAAGCGCTCGCGATCGTGCGCCGGCGTGCACGGCGGCTCGGCGTCCCGCTCACCGAGGTCGAGGCGCCGCCGGTCCTCGACTGGGACCGCGACAGCATCCTGGTCGACCTGCCCCGTCTCGGACCGACCCGCATCGGCCTGCGCGGCCGGCACCAGGCGGTGAACGCGGCGACGGCCGATGCGCTGCTCGACGCGCTCGCGACGGCCGGCATCTGTACGGTGGACGACGACGCGCGCCGCCGCGGGTTCGCGGCGGCGCGCTGGCCCGGCCGTCTCGAGCTCCTCGAGCGCGACGGACGCGAGATCCTCCTCGACGGCGCTCACAACCCGGCCGCCGCCGCGACCCTCGCGACGGCGCTGGACGACCTGCGCCCGCATCTCTCGGGCGGCGTCGGGCGGCCCATCGCGGTCGTCATGGCGGTCATGGCCGACAAGGACGTCCGGGGCATCGTGTCCGCCCTCGCGACCGCACGGGCGCTCCGCGCCGCGACCATCGTGTGCACCCAGCTGAGCGCGCCGCGCGCCCTCCCGGCGTCCGATCTCGCCGCGGCCTGGCGACGGCACGGTGCAGCGGCCGACGGTGCGTCCGTCGTGGAGGCGAGCGAGCCGGATGTCGCGCTCGCCCGGGCCGTCGCCGTCACGGACGGCCCCGTCGTCGTGACCGG
>JBFKVO010000187.1:0-3683 GCA_041639095.1 Candidatus Limnocylindrales bacterium
CGGCGAACGCATGCGCCCGGGCGTGGCCCGCCTGCGACTCGCAGCAGCCGACATGGCCGCACGTCGCGCACATCCGGAGGCTCCAGGTGCTCCCGCACTCCTCGCACGCGGAGCCGCTCGGGGCGGCGATCGTGTCGGGCGTGTGCTCGCAGGTCGGCGCGCGAGGCGGGGCGGGTTCGAAGGCGATCGCGCGCTTGATCAGGTCCATGCACGCACTGTAGCCGGACCGAGCCGATCCGTGACGTGACCGGCATCACACGCCGCGCAGCCGCCGGGCGAGCGCGAGCGCGAGCGTCAGTCCGAGGACCGCGGCGGCGATCGGCGCGGCGACGGGGGCGGCGTCGCGGACGGCCGCCTCGATCGCGAGCGAGGCGTCGGCGGCGCCGACGGCGTCGTAGATCCCGCCGAACGCGTTCGAGCCCTGGAACACGATGAACGCGATCCCCAGCCCGACGAACAGCGCACTGGAGACGACCGTCGTCACGTGGCGACGCACGGGCCCGATCCGGACCTCGTGGCCGCGCATCCGGGCACGACCGTCGGCGCCGAGCCGTTCCCAGAGCAGGGCCAGGACCAGGAGCGGCGCTGCCATCCCGGCGGCGAAGACCGCGAGCAGCGCGGCGCCCGCCGCGGCCCCGCCCGCGGTGCCCGCGATCGTCAGCACGCCGCCGAGGATGGGCCCGGAACAGAACCCGCCGATCCCGTAGACCACCCCGAGCGCGTAGGTCGCGGCGGCCGATTCGCCGGTCACGCGCCCCGCGAGGCGTCCTGCGCCCGGGATCTCGAACCCGCCGACCGCGAGCTGGTAGATCCCGATCGCGACGAGGACGAGGCCGGCGACGAGCGTGAGCTCCGCGCGCCGCTCGAGGAACAGCGTCCCGAGGGCGCCGACCCCGAGCCCGAGCGGCACGAACAGGGTGAGCAGCCCCAGGTAGAAGACGCCGGTGCGCAGGACGAGCTGACCCCGCGACGGGAACGCGTAGGCGAAGAAGGCCGGGACGAGGAGCGCGGAACACGGCGACAGGAGCGCCAGCACGCCACCAGCGAAGGCGACGAAGGGTTCGACGATCACCCGCTAGGGACCGGCCGGCGCGGCGCGGAGCGCCGCGTCGATGGCGTCCTGGAAGATCGCGAACGGCTGGGCGCCCACGATCCTCCGCTCCCCGATGACGAACGTCGGAGTGCCGGTGAACCCGCGGTCGCGGACGTCGACGAGGTCGGCCTGGACCGCCGGCGCGTACGTCCCACCGTCGACACACGCCTCGAACGGTCCGGGATCGAGGCCGAGGGATCGGCCGAACGCCTTCAGGCGGTCGACCGCGAAGGCACCGTGGTTCTCGCCCGCCTGGTTCTCGTACAGCAGGTCGTGGAAGTCCCAGAATCGGCCCTGGTCGCCGGCGCAGCGCGCCGCGTTCGCGGCGCCTCGCGACTCGGGGCCGATCCACGCGAAGTCGTGCCAGACGATCCGTGCCCTGCCGGTCTGCACGTATGCCTCCACGATGAGCGGCCGGATCGCCCGCGTGAACGCGCCGCAGGCTGGGCACTGGAAGTCCCCGTACTCATGGATCTCCACCGGCGCCGCCGCGGAGCCGAGCACGGGCCGGGGTGCCGACACGGTGCCGCCGGCGGGAGCGCCGGGCGCCGTCAGTGCGATCACGGCGACCGCGGCGAGCGCCACACCAAGGATCGATGGGAACGCGAGCGCACGGACGAGGCTTCCTCGGTTCGACGTCGCCGAGGGACGACGGCGCCGCGCCCCACGGTCGTTCGGCCGTCCGGAGCGGCCCGCGCGTGATCGCCTGGACATCGGTGCCGACGGTATCGGTCGTTCCCGGCGGGCGACGTGACGGCGGACACAGTGGACGGTGCACGGGCGGTCTACGCTGGCCGCATGCCTCGGATCCCATCCGTGCCGCTCCGCCGCCCGCTCGCCCTCCTGGCGATCTCGGGGCTCGCGGTCGCGGCCTGCACCACCGGCGGCGGTGCCTCGCCCGGGCCCAGCGGCCCGGAACCGGCCCCCACGCCCACCCTCGCCCCCGGCGCGACGCCGGACCTCAGTGGACTGCGGATCAACCTGAGTGGCTGGGAAACCGACTTCTCGAAGACCTCGATCGACCTCAAGGAGCTTCTCAGCGGCGGCCCGCCGAAGGACGGGATCCCCGCCGTCGACGACCCCAGGTACGAGTCGATCGACGCCGCGCGCGACTGGCTCGAGACGCAGGCGCCCGTCATCGCCCTCGAGGTCGAGGGGAACGCTCGGGCCTACCCGCTCGCGATCCTCATGTGGCACGAGATCGCCAACGACACGCTCGGCGGCCTGCCGGTCGTCGTGACGTTCTGCCCGCTCTGCAACACGGCGCTCGTGTTCGAGCGGACCCTCGACGGGACGACGTACGACTTCGGCACGACCGGGAACCTGCGCTTCAGCGACCTCGTGATGTACGACCGCCAGACCGAGACATGGTGGCAGCAGGCGACTGGCGAGGGGATCGTCGGGACACTCACCGGCCGGATGCTCCGGTTCATCCCGGCGCAGATCATCTCGTTCGACCAGTTCGCCGAGAACTATCCGGACGGCGACGTCCTCTCGCGGGACACCGGGTTCATCCGCGACTACGGCCGCAATCCGTACGTCGGCTACGACACGCCGGACCAGCGGCCGTTCCTCTTCGACGGCGTCATCGACGGACGTGTCGCGCCGAAGGAGCGCGTAGCCACCGTCGACATCGAGGGCGACCAGGTCGCCTATCCGTACAGCGAGCTGCGCAAGGTCGGGGTCGTCAACGAGACGGTCGGCGGCCGAGAACTCCTCGTCCTGTGGGCGCCGGGCGTCAGCTCCGCGCTCGACGCGGCCCGGATCTCGTCGGGCCAGGACGCGGGGACGAGCGGCGTGTTCGACCGCGAGGTCGATGGGCAGGTGCTCACCTTCCGCCGCGACGGGAACGAGCCCGACAGCCCGATCGTCGACGAAGAGACGGGATCCACCTGGAACCTGACCGGACGTGCGACCGCCGGGCCGCTGGCCGGGACACAGCTTCGGGCGGTCGTCCATGGCGACCACTTCTGGTTCGCATGGGCGGCGTTCTCGCCCGACACGAGGATCTGGACGGCGCCCTCCTGAGGCGACCATCCCACGACACGACGAGGCCCCGGCCTGGTGACAGGGCCGGGGCCTCGGTCCGTTCGCGTCGAACGACGCGTTCAGCCGACGCGCGTGACCGTGATCGTCGCGACCGGATCGGTCCAGCCGTGGAAGGCGGGGTCGAGGTCGGCGATGCCGGCGATCCCGGTGTGGTGGTGGATGACCCCACCCTCGGCGAGGGCCGGATCGCTCATCCCCGTGCCGCCCATCGGGTCCAGTCCGCTGAGGGCCTGGCACGGCGGCACCATGTCGGCGAACGACTCGGTGTTGATCTCCGTGCCGGCGTCGTAGCCGGCCGTCGAGCGCGTCACGGACGCACCGACGTGCACCGGCAGCTTCATCCGATCCACGCCGGTGAAGCCGTCGTTCGTGCAGATGAGCATCGAGACCCACGACAGGAATCGCCCGTCGGCGCTCGTCTCGATCGTGAACGTGACGGAGTCGGTGAACCCGTGTGCCTCACCGGGTGAGCCCGCGCCGACGAGTGGGGCCGCGGCGGCGTGGACGCCCGTGACGTGGCGGTTCGCGCCGAGCCAGTCGA
>JBFKVO010000188.1:0-3671 GCA_041639095.1 Candidatus Limnocylindrales bacterium
GCACGTGCCGCTGCGGTGGCCGGCCCGAGGGGTAGCGACGACGCAGGGCCTCGAACGCCTGCTCGGCGTTCACGTCGGCCGTGTTCTGGGTGAGGATCGTGAGGATCAGCTCGCTCGTCGGGTCGAGGCGGCGCTCCCAGGCGGGTCGGCCGTGGATCGTCGCGAGGCCGTCGAGGACGTCGGGGACGAGCGACGGACGGGTGCGCTCGAGGCGGCGGACCCACGCCCGGATCGGGTCGGGCTTGCGGCGCTTCCGGCGAGGCGCCTTCGTGCCCGCGCGGGGACGCCTCGACGCCGCGCCGGGACCTGCTGCGACGCGGGCCATCGGGGTGGCCGTCCGGCGCCTACGCGACGGCCGAGCCGTCGCGACCGGCGAGCGATGCGCCGAGGTCGACGAGTCGCGCGATCCGCTCGCCGCAGCGGATGACCGGCTCGGGCCCGGCGGCCATCGCCTCGGCGACCGTCTGTGGCCGCTCGACGACCGGGACGACGACGACCCCGAGCTCGCGCAGCGCCTCGATCCCCTCGGGCTCGATGCCGCCACCGACCGCGATGCACGGCGCGCCTCGCTCCTTCGCCCGGAGCGCCACGCCGAGGGCCGTCTTGCCGAACGCGGTCTGGGCGTCGACGCGACCCTCGCCGGTCACGACGACGTCGGCCGCGGCGAGCTTGGAGGCGAGGTCCGTCTCGTCCGCGACGAGGTCCACGCCCGGGATGAGCTCCACGGAACGGAAGCGACCGGCGGCCGAGAGGAGCCCGAACGCCGTGCCGCCGGCCGCGCCCGCGCCCGGCGTCTCCCGCTCGTCGCGGCCGGTGGCTGCGCGCATCCGTTCGGCGTAGGCCCCGAGCCGGGCGTCCAGTTCCGCGACCTGCGCGGGGCTCGCGCCCTTCTGGGGCCCGTAGGTCGCGGCCGCGCCGCTCGGTCCGAGGAGCGGGTTCGTCACGTCGCAGGCGATGCGCAGCTCCACGCCGGCCAGGCGCTCGTCCATCCCGTCGAGCGCGACCGCCCCGTCGTTGATCTCCGCGCCGAGGGCGCGCAGGATGCCCGCCGCCCCGTCGTTCGTCGCACTCCCCCCGATCCCGAGCGTGATCCGCGTCACCCCGGCGTCGAGCACGGCCCGGAGGACCTCGCCGGTCCCGACCGTGGAGGCGCCCATCGGGTCGCGTTCGTCCGGCGTGAGCCGCGACAGGCCCGACGCCTCGGCGAGCTCGACGAACGCGCGCTGGCCATCCCCGGAGAGGAGCCACGACGCCCGCACGGGCCGCCCGATCGGGTCGGTGACGTCGCACGTCCGGCGCTCCCAGCCGCCCGCGAACTCGATCGCGGCGAGCGTCCCCTCGCCGCCGTCGGCGAGTGGCGCGTAGGCGAGGACATCAGCCGGTCGAGCGCGCCGCCCGCCGTCGCCGAGCGCGCGCGCGACCTCGACCGAGGTCAGTGAGCCCTTGAACGAATCGGGGGCGAAGACGACGTGGAGCGGCCGTGCCGCGGCGGCTGCCACGGCCCTCAGCGCAGCGCGGCTTCGAGGACCGCCGCCCCCGCACCCTGCCGGAGCTCGAGGTACTCGGGGATGCGGATCATCGGCGGGCGCTCCATGTCGGCGAGCTCCATGACCTCGAGCGAGAGCTTGCCGCGTCCGGAGCGCGGCAGCTTCATCGTCGAGCCGAGCTCGGCGAACAGGCGCGCCTTGCGCCGCTCCTCGAGCCGTTTCATCACCGCCTGGAGGATGACGAACGACATCCTCGACAGGCCCTCCAGCTCCTGGTTGCGGTGGACGCGCCGCTCGAGGTCGACCTGGCCGAGGCCCTCGATGCCGACCCGCTCCGCGGCGTCGATGAGGTGTCCGATCTCGACCGCGTAGCCGGTGAAGAACGGGATCGTCTCGAGGAGCGTCCGGCGGCCTGCGTACTCCCCGGCGAGCGGCTGGATGAGCCCCGAGAGCTCGGGGAAGAACAGGTTGATGAGCGGCCGCGCGACGAGCTCGGTGACCCGGCCGCCGCCGCCCTCCTTGAGCACGCCGCCCTCGACGATCGGGCGCTGGTAGTAGCCCTTCACGTACTGGAGGCGCGGCTCGTGGAGGAGCGGGCCGAGGGTCCCGTAGACCATCCGCGAGTGCCAGTTCTTCACGTCCGTGTCGGCCCACACGATGATGTCGCCGGTCGCCTCGAACAGCGATTTCCAGAGGGCCTCGCCCTTGCCCCGGAACGAGCCGTAGCGCGGCAGGATGTCCTGGTGCTGGACGACCCGCGCGCCCTCGGCCTCGGCGATCTCGCGCGTCCGGTCCGTGGACGCGGAATCGATCACGAGGATCTCGTCGAGGAGCGGGACGCGGCCGACCATCTCGCGCATCGCGCGGCGCACGATCGGGCCGATCGTCTCCTCCTCGTCGAGCGTCGGCAGGACGAGGCTGATCGTGGCCTTCTGCTTCTCCTTGAGATGGACGAGGCGGCGCAGGTCGCTGAACTCCGCGTGATGGAAGTTCGCCTCGCCGAACCAGCGTTCGACGCGGGCGGGGATCGAGCGCGCGGCCTCGGCGGCGCGGTCCGCGGCAGCGAGCGTCTCGGCCCGCTGGGCGAGCTGCTCGAACGTCCCGCGGCCGATCGGCTCGCGCGTCTTGACGACGACGACCGCCGCCTTCGCACGCGCGGCGATCGCCTCGGGCATCGCCCCGAACAGGTGGGTCGAGCCGTCCTGGGACGTGGACGCGGCGGCGGCGCCCATGACCACGACGTCGGCCTTGTCGGCCTCGCGCAGGATCGCCGTCCGGACGTTCGCCGCCTCGCGCACGATCCCCTCGGCGCGTCCGCCGGTGTGCTGCTTGATGAACGCCTGCAGCGCCCGTTCGGCCTGGGTGCGGACGGCGATCGTGATCCCGGGCGGGACCAGGTGGAGGACCGCGAGCTCGGCGTCGTGGCGGCGGGCGATCGCGTCCGCGAAGCGGATGGCCAGCTCCGCGTGCGGTCCGCCGCGGACCGGGACGAGGACACGCTTCACGTCGCGCGAGCCGCGCTGTTTCACGACCGCGATGTCGCACGGGGCGTCGCGCACCACTTCGTCGATCGTCGGCGAGAAGACGAGCGGGCCGCTGCCGTTCCGCCCGGCGGGGGTCTTGCCACCCCACCCGAACACGATCAGGTCCGCCTCGAGCTCCGCGGCGGCCTCGACGATCCCCTCCGCGGCGTGCCGCCCGATGCGCACGATCGGGTGGATCGTCGTGCCGTCGGGCACGAAGTCGAGGACCTTCTGGATCAGGCGACGCGCGTGGCGCGCGCGCGACGCGCCCTCGGACAGCGCCATCCCCTCGGGGACCTCGACGATGCCGAGCGCGGTGAGCTCGCCGGTCCGCGGTTCGAGGAGGTCCGCACCGAGGCCGATGAGTTCCTCTGCCGTCGCCGGGTTGGCGACGGGGATGAGGATGCGGGCCGGGAGCGGTTCGGGGCTCACTCGGCGCCGACCGGGGCGGTCTCGACGGCCGGGGAGACGGCCGCGTCGGACGCCTCCCAGCTCTCGACGAGGTAGGGCTTCAGGAGCTCGAACTCGCGGGCCTGGCGCATGACGCTTTCCTCCGCCTGGTCGGTGGTGAGGTCGCGGTTCTCGATCATGAAGCGCTCGACGCGGCCGAAGTAGACCGGCACGAACGACGCGACCATCTTGTCCACGGCGCCCGGCTCGC
>JBFKVO010000189.1:0-3664 GCA_041639095.1 Candidatus Limnocylindrales bacterium
GATCCTCGAGTTCCCGGTCGACTACCTGCTCCATTTCCTCGACCACCACGGGCTCATCGGCTTCGTGAACCGGCCGCAGTGGCGCGTGATCCGTGGCGGCTCGCGCGAGTACGTGGGGCGCATCGTGGATGCGCTGCCGGATGGGAGCGTGCGTGCCGGATCGGCGGTCGTGCGGGTCGCTCGCGAGGGGCACGGCCCGGGCAGCGTCACCGTGCACACCGCGGACGGCGCAGCCGCCCGTTTCGACGCCGTCGTCATGGCCACGCACGCGGACGACGCGCTGCGCCTGCTCGACGATGCCGACGAGGTCGAGCGTCGTGTCCTCGGCGGGTTCGAGTACACGACGAACCAGGTCGTCCTGCACACGGACGCGACGGTCCTGCCGGCGAACCGTCGCGCGTGGGGTTCGTGGAACATCCACACCCGCGACTGCCGGGAGCCGGCCGAGGCGCTCACGATGACCTATCACATGAACCGGCTCCAGTCGCTCGCCGGCGACGTCGAGTACTGTGTCTCGGTCAACCCGGGTGACCGGGTGCGCCCCGAGCACGTGATCGTGGAGCGCGCGATGAGCCATCCGATGTACACGTTCCGGACGCTCGACGCCCAGGTCGGGCTGCGCGCCCTCCAGGGCCATCGCGGCACGTTCTACGCCGGGGCCCACCTGCGCTACGGCTTCCACGAGGACGGCTGCCGGTCCGGGTTCGACGCGGCCGAGCTGGTCGCGGCGGCCGCGGCCACACGCGACTCGGCGGTGAGCGGCGACGCCGGCGAGGAACGCGCCGCGTGACCGCCACGCCGCTCCGCTCGCACCTTCTCGAGGGCAAGGTCCGCCACCGGCGCCACCGCCCGTTCGAGTACGCGCTCGAGCACGACGTCTGGTACGCGGCTCTCGACCTGGGCGAGCTCGACGTCGTCGACGCCCGACTGCGCCTCGTCGGGCGCAACCGTCGCAACGTGCTCACGTTCCGGGACGACGACCACCTGCCCGTGCCGGCGACCGATGTCGACGCCGACGTCCGCGCGCACCTCCGGGCCGAGGGCGAGGACCCGACGGGGTGGCGGATCACGCTCGTCACGAACCTGCGGGTGCTGGGCTACGTGTTCAATCCGGCCAGCTTCTTCCTCTGCCGCGACGAGAACGGGCACCTCCGGGTCGTCGTCGTCGAGGTCCACAACACGCACCTCGAGCGCCACCTCTACACGCTGCGACCCGATGCCGGCGCGTCGCCGTTCCGGGCGGCGATGGACAAGGACTTCTACGTGTCGCCGTTCATCGAGATGGAGGGCCGCTACACCGTGCACGTCCGCGACGACGCGGATGGCGTCCGGATCGCGATCAACGAGCGCCAGGATGGCGAGGCGCTCCTGAGCACGAGTCTCGTCCTCCGGCGTCGCCGGCTGTCCGACCGCAACCTCGTCAGGATGCTGCTCCGCCACCCGTTCGTCACGCAGAAGACCATCGGCATGATCCACTGGCACGCGCTGCGCCTCTGGCTCAAGGGCGCGCGGTTCCTCCGTCACGGCGACGCGGCATCCCGGCGAGCTCCCGCCGACCACGCGGGCGGCCGCCCCGTCCGGCCGCACGGCAAGCCCGAGGTGCGCCCGAGCGAGGCCGCGCGATGACCGGGCGCGCCTTCCCGCGTGACACAGCAGACCGCGACGCCGCGGACCGCCACGGGACGATCCTCGAGCGGGCCGCTCGGAAGGTCATGCTCGCGGCGGCGACCCGCGTCCGCGAGGGTCTGCTCACGGTCGTGCTTCCCGACGGGTCGCGTCAGACGTTCGGCGATCCGTCCTCCGACCGGACCGCGGAGATCCACATCCACGATGCGGCGGCGACGGTGCGGATGCTGGTCGGCGGCGACACGGGCGCGGGCGAGGCGTACATGGACGGCCTCTGGTCGAGCCCCGACCTGCCCGCCCTGCTCAAGCTCGCCTCGGTGAACCGCGATGCCCTCGCACTGTCGGCGGGCTGGTGGCGGATCCCGGCGAGGCTGTCGAAGACGATCGTGCACCGGGCGCGGCGGAACACGAAGGGCGGCAGCCGGCGCAACATCGCCGCGCACTACGACCTCGGCAACGACTTCTACCGCCTGTTCCTCGACGAGACGATGACCTACTCGAGCGCGGTCTTCGCGACGCCGGACCAGTCACTCGCCGACGCACAGCGGAACAAGTACCGGGTGCTCGCCGAGAAGGCGGGTCTTGCCGGGGGCCAGCACGTCCTCGAGATCGGCTCCGGGTGGGGCGGGTTCGCGCTGTATGCCGCGGGCGAGCTCGGCTGCCGCGTGACCACGATCACGATCTCCGAGGCGCAGCACGAGCTGGCGACGCAGCGGGTCCGTGAGGCCGGGCTCGACGATCTGGTCGACGTCCAGCTCCGCGACTACCGCGATGTCGAGGGGGTCTACGACGCGATCGTCTCGATCGAGATGTTCGAGGCGGTCGGCGCCGAGTTCTTCGCGACGTTCTTCGAGGCGTGCGACCGGGCCCTGCGGCCGGGCGGCCGGATGAGCCTCCAGACGATCGCCTTCCCCGACGTGGCGTACGAGCCGCAGCGTCGCGGGGCGAACTGGATTCAGACGTACATCTTCCCCGGAGGGTTCCTGCCGTCGCTCGCCGAGGTCGAGCGCTCGCTCCACGGGACGGACCTCCTCATCCGGAACGTCGAGGACATCGCGCCGAGCTACGTGCGGACGCTCCGCGCCTGGCGGACGACCTTCCTCGCGCATCTCGACGAGGTGCGGGCGATGGGCTTCGACGAGCGGTTCATCCGGATGTGGGACTACTACCTCTCGATCAGCGAGGCCGGCTTCGACACCGGCCGGACGCAGGACTTCCAGATCGTCCTCGAGAAGAGCCGGGCGATCTCCTGACGCGCGTCGCACGGGCGGTCCCCGGATCGGACCCGCGCGCGATGTCCCGCGTGCCGCGGGACGCCGGTCCCTGTACGGCAAGGCAGTCGATGGCACAGGATCCGACGGGGCGACGGGCGCGCTCGACGACCGCCGCCCGCGCGGGAGGGCTTCGATGGGAACGTACACGCTGACCCGGCACCTGTCGGTGCCGCCCGAGCGCGCCTACCGGGCGTTCACCGACCCGTCGCTCGTCGCCGACTGGATGGACATGGAGGAGGTCCGCGACGCGGACGGCCCGCTCGAACGGCCCGGAACCACGCTCACGCTCGTCGTTCGCGGGCCATGGCGGTTCCGCGCCCGGATCGAGCGCACCGATCCGCCACATCTCCACGTCATGTCGGGCGTCGCCCCGCTCGGGGGCTGGTTCCGGAACACCGCCGAGCTCCGCTCGGCCCCGGACGACGGCACCGACCTCTCGCTCACGACGGACTACCGCGTCCCGCTCGGCCCCGTGGGCAGACTCCTCGACCGTCTCCTCATCGAGGGGAAGCCGCGGACCGTCGCCGAACGCGAGTTCGACCGCCTCGTCGCGATCGTGACGGCCGATCAAGGTCCCGTGCGGCCGGTCGCGGAGCTGGACCCGGCGGACGATGTCGCCGACCGCGTGGGCGCTGCGTCCTGACGGGTGGCGCGTGCCTCGGCGAGGGCCGCGGCGACGCGCGTAGACTCGGCGGCACCGATGGAGCCGAGGAGGCGCACGTGAGCGCGAGCAGGCTGCCGGGCATCGTCGCGGCGCTGGTGGC
>JBFKVO010000190.1:0-3654 GCA_041639095.1 Candidatus Limnocylindrales bacterium
CGTCATCGCGACCTGGGTCGTCGTGCTCCTGGTCGCGGCACCACTTGCGACGCGGGTCGCCGGGGTCCTCCGCGCGGGCGGGTTCACGCTCGACTCGCTCGAGTCGTCGCGGGCGATCTCGCTCATCGAGACGGAGCTCGGCGCCTCGCCGTCTGCGGTCGTCGTCGTCCTCAGCTCGGAGACCATGCTCGCCGGCACGCCCGCGTTCGAGGCGGCCGCTGCCGAGGCCCTCCGCGACGTCCCGTCCGCGCCGCACGTCACCGGCGTCACGTCGCACCTCCTCGCTCCCCGCCAGGTCTCCGCCGATCGACGGACCGCGTACGACGTCGTGTTCCTCGACCTCGATCCCGACACGTCGCCGGAGGCGCTGCCCGGCATCGAGGCGGTCATCCGCGACGTCCCCGGCCTCGACGTCGCGCTCGCCGGCGGGCCCGCCTTCTACGGCGACGTCCAGGCGGTGTCCGAGGAGGACCTCCGGCGCAGCGAGCTCATCTCGCTCCCGCTGGCGGCCCTCGCGCTCCTCGTCGTGTTCGGGTCGGTCGTCGCGGCGGCCGTGCCGCTCGCGGTCGGCGGGTCGGCGGTCGTCGTCGCGCTCGCGATCATCGGCATCCTGGCCGGCCTGACCCCGATGAGCATCTTCGTCCTCAACCTCGCGACGCTGCTCGGGCTCGGCCTCGGGGTGGACTACTCGCTCCTGATGACGAGCCGGTTCCGCGAGGAGCTCGCTCGGCGCTCGGGGCCGGACCGCGTCGCCGATGCCGTCGTCGCGACAGTGGCGACCGCGGGGCGCGCCGTCTTCTTCTCGGGCCTGACGGTCCTGCTCGGGCTCATCGGCCTCGTCCTCTTCGAGTTCATGATCCTGCGCTCGGTCGGGATCGCCGGCGCGATCGTCGTGTCCCTGGCCGTCGCCGCGGCGCTCACGCTCCAGCCGGCGATCCTCGCGGTCGTCGGCGAGCGGATCGACCGCCTCGCGGTCCGGCGCGTCCGCGCGACGCCGGCCGACCACGGCCCGTGGGCGACGCTCGCCCGCCGGGTCATGGCACGCCCGCTCGCGGTGCTCGTCCCGACGCTCGCCTTCCTGCTCCTGCTCGGGACGCCGTTCGTGCACATCCGCCTGAACGCACCCGACGCGTCGATCCTCCCCGAGCGCGTCCCATCGAAGGCCGCCTACGACCGGCTGATCGGGGCCTTCAGCGAGGGCGACTTCGCGCCGCTCACGCTCGCGATCCGGACCGACGGCCCCGCGCTCGCTCCGGGCAACGTCGCCCGCCTGTTCGCCTACTCGCGGTCTCTCGGAGCGGACCCGCGGATCACTCGCGTCGAGGGTCCGCTCGATGTCGACCCGCGACTCCGCCTCGAGCAGTACCAGCTGATGTACGCGAGCCCGGCCGGCCCGCCCGACCGGTTCGTCCAGGCCGCGTCGGCCGCGACGATCCGCGACGACTTCGCCGTGTTCACGCTCTTCACGCCGTACGGTCCGAACCGACCCGAGGCGCGCGACCTGGTCGCCGACCTGCGGGATCCGACGGGGCCCCTCGCACCGCCGCCGGGTCTGTCCGTCCTGGTGGGCGGGGGGGCCGCCAGCGTCGTGGACGTCGTCGACGGGATCGTCGCCGAGTTCCCGCGCAGCGCGCTGTTCATCATCGTCTCGACCTACCTGGTCCTGTTCCTGCTGCTCCGCTCGATCGTGCTGCCGGCGAAGGCGCTGCTGATGAACGCGCTGTCGATCACCGCCTCGTTCGGCGCCCTCGTCTGGATCTTCCAGGACGGCAACCTGTCGGCGATCCTCGGCTTCGCGCCGCTCGGGTTCGTGGAGACGACCCTCCCGGTGATCCTCTTCTGCGTCCTGTTCGGCCTGTCGATGGACTACGAGGTGTTCCTGCTGAGCCGGATGAAGGAGGCCTGGGAGCGCACGGGCGACAACCGCGAGGCGGTCGCGCTCGGCCTCGAGCGGAGCGGGCGGATCGTCACCTCGGCGGCGCTCATCGTCGTCGTCGTCGCGGGGTCGTTCGCCTTCGCCGACATCGTCCTCATCAAGGCGCTCGGGCTCGGGATCGCGATCGCGGTCGCCCTCGACGCGACGGTCGTGCGAGCGCTGCTCGTGCCGGCCACGATGCGCCTCCTCGGCCGCTGGAACTGGTGGATCCCCGCACGCCTCGAGCGCGCCGCACCGGTCCTCGAGCCGATCGACCGGGGGCCGGGATCGTGAACCTCCGGCCGCGCGTCCAGCGACGCTCGTCTCCCGTGGTGACGCTGCTCCTCTGCGCCGTGGCCCTCGTGGTCGGCGCCTGCAGCGGACCGATCCTCGCCAACCCTCCCGGGCCGACGCCCCGCCTTCCCCAGCCGACGCTCGCTCCGACGCCTCCCGGCGACCCGCGCCCGATCGTCCTGCCGCGCGACGACGGGCCGCACGAGCGCCTCACCGAGTGGTGGTACTACACCGGCCACCTCGTCGACGCCTCGGGCGGCCGGTGGGGGTTCGAGTACGTCGTCTTCCGCGCCGAGCGGGGCTCGTTCCCCGTGAGCTGGGCGTCGCACCTCGCGATCACCGACGAGGACGGGCTGGCGTTCCACTACGCCCAGCGGTCGGACATCGGGCCGCAGGCGGACCGCTCGCCCCGCGACCCGGCCGGCACGCCGACCGGCTTCGCGCTCGCGATCCTCGGCGCCGATCCGTCGAACCCCTCGACCTTCACCCGCTCACCGTGGACGATGGCCGGCGCCGGCGGCCGCGACGTGCTCGACGCCGACGCCGGCGTGGACGAGACGGGGAGCGTGCCGATCGGCCTGACGCTCTCGCTTGCCGCGGAGCGGCCCGTCGCGCTCCACGACGAGGACGGCTGGATCCCGTTCGGGCCCGCCGGCGGCTCGTACTACTACTCGCGGACGCGGATGGCGGCCGAGGGGGAACTCCGGGTCGGCGACGCGACGCTCGCGGTCACCGGGATCGCCTGGTTCGACCACCAGTGGGGCGACTTCATCGCGGTCGGCGCTGGTGGCTGGGACTGGTTCGCGATCAACCTCGACGATGGCACGGACCTGACGATCTCGAGCGTGCGGGACGCCGACGGGAGGCCGGTGCTCGTGTACGGGACCCTCGTCGGCGCGGACGGCGGAGTGCGCCACGTGCCGCCGGGGAGCGTGGCGATCGAGGCGCTCGACACCTGGCGCAGCGAGCGGACGGGGATCACGTACCCGGCCGGATGGCAGGTGACGGTCCCCGACGCGGGGCTTCGGCTCGAGCTCGAACCCACCGTCGCCGACCAGGAACTCGACACCCGACCGACGACGGGGGTCATCTACTGGGAGGGGTCGCAGCGGGTGACGGGCACGCGGGACGGCTCACCGATCGCGGGGCGCGGGTACGTCGAGCTGACCGGATACGGAGGCTAGACCACCCGACAGCGCGGGCGCCGGTTCAGGGCGCGGGCGCTTCACCGGGGAGGTCGACCGGTGGGAGCGTCGTGCCCGCCTCGGCGGCGAGGACCCGCGACGCTGCGTCGAGGCCCGCGATCGCGTCGAGGATCCGGAGCATGTCCGCGCCTGCCGCGCGATACGCCGGCTCGTTCGCGAGTGAGGCGGCGAGCCCGGCACGCGCCGAAGCGCGAGCGTCGCGGTAGAAGCCCTGGAGGTCGGCGGCGACCGACTCGGCAG
>JBFKVO010000191.1:0-3616 GCA_041639095.1 Candidatus Limnocylindrales bacterium
CCCCCGACGATGGATCAACCTCATCCCGGCCGCAACGCTCGCGCGGGACGCGGAAGGGGCGCGCCCTCCCCGAGCATGACGCCGGCGAGGAGACCGACGCGGCGCCGACGACCGACGCGGAGCTCGCGGCGCGGGCCGAGGCCGAAGCGGAGGCCGAGGCCGCTGCCGCCCTGTCGGATAGGTCGACGGCGTGGGCGGCGAGCGCCATCCCGCCCGAGAGCGCGGCCCAGGAGGAGCCGACCGGCGACGCGCCCGACTCCGGCGACGTGCCCGACCCCGGCGACGCGCCCGACTCCGCCGGCGCTCCCGCTGTCGACCACGTCGCGGGGTTGGAGCGACCCGCCGAGCTTTCGCCCATGGAGTCCACGCCCGGCGACAGCGCGCCCGCCGAGGCCGCATCCCTCGCGACCGACGCCGACGCCGCACCCGCCGGCCCCCCCGATGCCGGCGATGTCGCAGGGGCTCGGCGACCGCTGCTCATCGGCGACCTCGAGCTGCGGTCGCCCGACCCGCGCGTCTGCCCGTTCCTCCGCGCCGAGGCGGCAGACGGATCGCTCGCCCTGCCGATCGAGCGCCCCGACGCGGCGAACCGCTGCGCCGCCTTCGGCGAGCCGCGCCCGCAGTCCGACCGCCAGCAGGAGCTCGTGTGCCTCACGGAGGCCCACGTCGACTGCCCGCGGTACCTGCGCGGTGCGGCAGCGTTCGCCGAGGAGGCCCAGCTCGCCCCGCAGAGGCGGTCGCTGACGACACCGGTCCTCGCGGCCATCCTGCTGTTCGTCGCGACCGCGGCGGCGTCGATCGCGTTCGTCGCCGCGCGGGGCGGCCTGACGCTGCCGACCGCTCCGCCGGGCACCGCCGGGGCGGTCGTGGACGTGACGCCGACGCCCGAGCCGACCCCGGTGCCGACGCCCACGCCCGAGGCGACGCCGGCGCCGACCCCCGCCCCCACGCCGACACTGGCTCCGACGCCGTCGCCGCCGCCGACGCCCACGGCGACGCCGACCGTCGCGCCGAGCCCGACGTCGGACCGCTATGCGCTCCTCGAGCCATGTCCCGACCGGCCGGACTGCTGGATCTACACGGTGCGCTCGGGCGACAACCTCTTCAGCATCGCCAACTACTTCGGGGTCCCGCTCGAGACGGTCTACGAGCTCAACCCGGAGATGCGGACCCAGTCGCTCGTCCCTGGCAAGCGGCTGATCCTGCCCCCGCCGACACGCTGAGCAGGCGGCCTCGGGCCGTCGCCTCCGCGCGCCGTCGGCGGCCGCGCTGACCCTCCGCACCGCGGCGGGCGACCGATCGACCCACGGAGCGTCGGCGCCCGTACGCGCCCGTCGGCCGCGACCAGGGCATCCGCCGAAATCGCCATTGACGGGGAGGTTTCGCGCGGTAGAATGCATCGAAGTGGCACGAAGTGGGGAAGAGTGGGGTATCCGGGACGGATCCACCTCCAGCCGGGCCACGAGGCCGCTCGATCGATCGCTCCCGGACCGGGCCGCGGAGCGCCAGCACCCGACACGAGGAAGCCCGACAGGTGTTCACCGGCGAGTACCGGCACACGGTGGACGAGAAGGGACGGTTGGCCGTCCCCTCCCGATTCCGCGCGCAGCTCGCGTCGGGTGCGGTCGTGTCCCGGTGGCTGGACGGATGTCTCGCCATCCACACCCGGGGGGGATGGGACGAGCTGGCGGCGAAGGTCGCCGGCCTGCCCATCTCCGACGCTGGATCCCGCCTCTTCCAGCGGTACGTCTTCGCCGGCGCGATCGAGGTCGAACTCGACCGCCAGGGCCGGGTCGTGCTCCCGGCCTACCTGCGCGAAGCGGCCGGCCTGGATGGGGAGGCCGTGGTCGTCGGCTCGCGCGATCACGCCGAGATCTGGGCGCCGGCCCGCTGGCAGGAGTACCGCCAGGGGCTCGACGACCCGGACCGGCTCGCGCAGGCCCTCGAAGGGCTGGGGATCTAGCGCACCACATGCGTTTCCAGGGTCCGCTCGGGATCCGTCGTTCGACTGGTGGAGGAGAGATGAAGGAAGGGCACCTGCCGGTGCTGGCGGAGGAGGTCCTTGCGATGCTCGCGCCTGCTCCCGGCAGCCTTCAGATCGACGCCACCGTCGGCGGCGGTGGGCACACCGAGCGGATCCTGGAAGCGTCCGATCCTGATGGCCGCCTCCTCGGCCTCGATGCCGATGGGGCGGCCATCGCCAGGGTCGACGCTCGCCTCCGTCCCCGGTTCGGCGACCGGCTCGTCCTTCGTCAGGCGAACTTCCGCGACCTCGCGACGGTCGCGCCGGACGCCGGGTTCGCGGTCGTGGACGGCTGCCTGATGGATCTCGGGCTGTCGAGCTTTCAACTCGCCGACGCGGCGCGCGGGTTCGGGATCCGCACCGGCGGCCCCCTCGACATGCGCTTCGACACGACCCGTGGCGTCCCTGCCGCCGAACTGCTCGCGACCCTCGACGCCGACGAACTCGCGGCGCTCTTCCGGCGCTACGGCGAGGAGCCGTTCGCGGACAGGATCGCGCGGGCGATCGTCGCGGCGCGGGCCACGGCCCCGGTCGCGACCGCCGAGGAGCTCGCCGCCCTCATCGAACGGTCGGTTCCCGGTCGCGCACCGGGTCGTCGCCGCGTCCATCCCGCGACCCGCATCTTCCAGGCCTTGCGGATCGCGGTGAACGAGGAACTCGACGCACTCGAGACGGGCCTGGCCGCTGCGGTCGCTCTCCTCCGACCCGGCGGCCGGCTCGTCGTCCTCAGCTACCACTCGCTCGAGGACCGCATCGTGAAGCGCTTCTTCCGGAGCGAGCGGCAGGGCTGCACCTGCCCGCCGGAGGTCCCCGTCTGCGTGTGCGGCCGCCGGCCGCGCCTTCGCTATGTGACGAAACGATCGGTGCGCCCGACGGCGATCGAGATCGAACGCAACCCCCGGGCCCGCAGCGCGCACCTGCGGGCCGCCGAGCGGATCGCGGCCTAGCGGCCAGACCACGGCGAGGAGCCACGAGCAGGAGCCAGGGCACGGCGGGAGGTTCCCGCCGGCCGGATGTCGAAACGGAGGAGGAGGACCCCCGTGAGCAAGCGACACCAGGCGAGCCGACGCAAGGCGTACGGGCGTCGCCAGCACGAGCTCCGCGAGCGCGCCGACCGGCGGCACGCGCCCGAGCCGACGTACTTCGGCTTCGACGACTTCGGTGCGGCGAGCCCGGCCGACGCGTTCACGTACGTGGATCCACGCACCGCGCGCCTGCGCTTCGGCGACATCGACTGATGGCCGTCTACGAAGGCGCACGACCGAGGACGCTCCTCGGCCCGCGCCGCCGACCGACGGCGGGCGCGCCGTCGATCCCGCGCCGCAGGGCGAGCTCCGCGCGACGCGTCCAGAAGCGTTCGAGCGCCGTCGACTGGGCGCTCGTCGGGATCGTCGTCGCGTTCGTGCTCGCGGTCTTCTCGCTCGCGCAGACGGTCCGGATGTCGGCTACCGGGTATGAGCTCGATCGGCTCGCCGCGGATCGTGCCCGTCTCGAGGCCCGGCTCGCCGACCTCGAATCGGACCTGAACCGGCTCGGTCGCGAGTCCGCGATCCGCAAGCTCGCGCTCGACGCCGGCCTCGGGCAGTTGCGTCC
>JBFKVO010000192.1:0-3606 GCA_041639095.1 Candidatus Limnocylindrales bacterium
CGCGTTCGGGTTCAGCGCGGAGCGCGTGGCCGACATCGGGCGCCGGGTCGTCCGCGAGGGGCTGCGCGGACGGATCCCGACCGTGGACCCCGGGCACCAGCCCCATGGGCTGGCGCGGAAGGCCTGACATGCGCGTCGCGTTCGCCGCGGACCACGCCGGGGCCTCGCTCAAGGACGAGCTCCTCCGGCGCGTCGCGGCCACCGGGCTCGGCCACGAGCTCATCGACCTCGGTGGCGACGGCAGCGACCCCACCGACGACTATCCCGACTTCGCGCGCCGCCTCGCGGAGGCGATCGTCGCGGGCGATGCGGAGCGCGGCGTCCTCGTCTGCGGGTCCGGCGTCGGGGCATCCGTCGCCGCGAACAAGATCCGCGGCATCCGGGCGGCCGTCTGCCATGACACGTACAGCGCGCGACAGGGCGTCGAGCACGACGACATGAACGTGCTCACGCTCGGTGCCCGGGTCATCGGCGTCGAGCCGGCGGTCGAGTGCGCGGTCGCGTTCCTGTCGGCGACGTTCAGCGGCGAGCCGCGCCACCGACGCCGCCTCGAGAAGGTCCTTGCGATCGAGACCGGGGCCGGCGAGGCGCCGGACCGGTAAGGCGGCGATGGCGGTCAGGACGAGGACGCGCTCGGCGCCGACACGCGACATCCCGCGGACCGCCCTCGACGCGCGCCTCGCCCGCGACGGGAAGCGCCGGCGCAGCCGGCGCGCCCAGCTGAATCCGCTCCGCGAGGGCCTCCGCCTCGAGCGGGTCCCGGATCCGTCGGTGTTCGTCCTCTTCGGTGCGACCGGCGACCTCGCCCGGCGCAAGGTCCTCCCGGCGCTGTACCAGCTGTGGCGGACGAACCTGCTCCCGCACGAGTTCCGGATCGTCGCCGTCGGCCGGCGCGAGCACGACGACGCGAGCTTCCGTGCCGAGGTGCGCGAGGCGCTCGAGACGTTCAGCCGCGTCCCCCTCGAGGACGAGCCCGTCCGCGCACTCGTCGAGCGCGTCGACTATCACCGCGGCGACTTCGATGACGACGCGATGTTCGACGGCCTCGCCGAGCGACTCCGCGACATCGACGAGCGCCACAAGACCCGCGGCAACCACCTCTACTACCTCGCGACGCAGCCGTCCGCGTTCCCCCTCGTCATCGGGCAGCTCGGTCGGGTCGGGCTGGACCACGAGGTCCACGGCGGTGGCTGGCGGCGGGTCGTGATCGAGAAGCCGTTCGGGCGCGACGCGGACTCCGCGATCCGCCTGAACCGCGAGGTCGGCAAGGTCTTCCGCGAGAAGCAGGTCTACCGGATCGACCACTACCTCGGGAAGGAGACCGTCCGGAACCTCATGGTCTTCCGGTTCGGGAACACGATCTTCGAGCCGCTCTGGAACCGGCGCTACGTCGACCATGTCCAGATCACCGTGGCCGAGTCGATCGGGGTGGAGGGTCGCGGGGCGTTCTACGAGGAGACCGGCGCCAGCCGCGACGTCCTCCAGAACCACCTCCTGCAGCTGCTCGCCCTGATCGCCATGGAGCCGCCGGCCACGATGGACGCCGATGCCCTCCGCGACGAGAAGGTCAAGGTGATGCGCGCCGTCGCCGACATGAAGCCGGCCCAGATCACGCGCAACGTCGTCCGCGGCCAGTACGGCCCGGGCTGGGTGGAGGGTCAGCAGGTCCCCGGGTACCGCTCAGAGCCCGACGTCAACGCGGGATCCGAGACCGAGACGTTCGTCGCCGCGAAGCTCTCGATCGATGACTGGCGCTGGTCCGGCGTCCCGTTCTACCTCCGGATGGGCAAGCGCCTCCCGAAGCGCGCGACCGAGATCGCGATCCAGTTCCGGCCGGTCCCGCATCGGCTGTTCACGGAGGCGGCCGCGGACCCCGACCCGAACCTCCTCGCGATCCGCGTCCAGCCGGACGAGGGGATCCTGCTGCGGTTCGGGTCGAAGGTGCCCGGACTCGGCCTCGACATCCGGACCGTGAACATGGACTTCACCTACGGCTCCGCGTTCTCGGTCGACTCGCCCGACGCGTACGAGACGCTCATCCTCGACGCGCTCCTCGGCGACGCGTCCCTGTTCACCCGCGCCGACGAGGTCGAGGCGGCGTGGGGCATCGTGACCCCGATCCTGGAGGCCTGGGCGGATCAGCCGCCGCCGGCCTTCCCGAACTACACCGCGGGCAGCTGGGGCCCGCCGGAGGCGGACGAGCTCATGGAGACCGATGAACGGCGCTGGCGGCGCATCTGACCGCGGAGGCGCGACCGGCGGACCGGTGCCCGGCGGAGCGAACGGTCACGCACCGACCCTCGAGCCGCCGGTCGGCGGCTGGATCGCCCACGTCGAAGCCGAGCCGGGCGTGCCGGTCCTGCGCTGGGCGTCACGAGCGAAGTCGATCGCGGACATCCAGAGGGAGCTCGCCCGGATCTGGTCTCAGCCGGACCTGTCCACCGACCTCGCCGATGACGGGCGTGTCGGCCGCCACATCGCCGCCCGGACGAGCGTGCTCAACCTCGTCGTCGTCGCAGGACGCCCCGAGATCGGCGAGCACTGCGCGGCGACGATCAGCCAGCTCACGGGCAAGCACCCCTCGCGGACGCTCATCCTCTCGCCGGCCGATCCGGACGGCCCGGCCTGGATCGACGGGCAGATCCAGGCGCACTGCATCCTGCCACGGCCCGACGCGCCCGAGACGTGCGCCGAGATCATCTACCTCACGGCCGGCGGCGAGGCGGGTCGCCATCTCCGTTCGATCGTCGCCCCGCTCCTCATCCACGATCTGCCGGTCACCGTCTGGTGGCCGGGCGAACCGCCGTTCGGCAAGGCGATCGCCGCCGAGATCGTGCGGATGGCCGACCGGATCGTCGTCGACGGGTCGAGCTGGTCCGGGAACGGGCTGGCGCGCCTGCGCTCGATGGCGGCGCTCCTCGAGGACCCTGCGCTCGCCGTGACCGACTTTGCGCTGTCGCGACAGAGTCGCTGGCGGGAGGCGATCGCGTCGACGTTCGACATGCCCGACTTCCTCCCGTACCTGCGATCGATCCGCGCGATCGAGGTAGCGTTCGCGTCGCACGACGAGACGGGGCTGCCCGGGTCGACGAACGTCGTGAAGCCGCTCTACCACGTGGCCTGGCTCGCCTCCCGCCTCGGGCTGTCCGTCGAGCGGCCGCTGCACGCGGGGCCGACGGGATGGGCAGGCGAGATCCTCGAGGCGACGCTGCGCTCCGGCCCCCGCGACGTCTCGGTCGCCCTGAGACCGGTCGCGAGCGGCGCGCCGAGCGGCACGACGCTGCGCGTGGACCTCTACGCCGTGCGACGGGGGTCCGAGCTGCGGGTCGAGGTCACCGCGGAGGCGGAGACGGTCCACGTCAGCGCCCGCCGCGACGACGACGAGGTCCTCGACCGGACGTTCCACGCGGCGCGACGGACCGAGGTGGATCTCCTCGCCGAGGCGCTCGAGCTGTCCGGTCGCGATCCCGTGGGTCGCGACGCGCTCCGGGTCGCCGCGGAGCTGGCCTCGTGACCGGCGCGGGAACGAGCCCACACGCCGGCCCGGGCGACGCCGTGAGCGCCGAGGCCGAGGTGATCCGTGTCGTCGCGGATCCGGCCGCCGCC
>JBFKVO010000193.1:0-3603 GCA_041639095.1 Candidatus Limnocylindrales bacterium
CACTGCTCGCCCTCGCCGGCCCGGGCGCGACCGTCGCTCACCGACCCGTCGAGGCCGCTGCCGACGTCACGCAGATCCCGGACCTCGAGACGTCGTACGCGTTCTACCGCGACCTCGGGGCCGGAGAGATCCAGCGCTACGCGATCGACGGGGGCGTGGGACGACGCCTCGACGTCGGCGTCTCGATCCCTGCCCTGGAACGCTACGCGACCTACGAGGTCGGGCTCGCGCTCGTCGGACCGGGCCTCCCCCGAGACGGCGCGCTCCCTGCGGCGATCGCCGCGGAGGTGGATGGCGACGAGGGCTGGATCGCGGCCCCGCCGGCCGACAGCGGCCCGTTCTTCGAGCCCTTCACGCAGACCGACTATCGCCAGGGCCAGCGGATCGTCCTCGACCTGCCCGCCGACGGCTCATACGAGCTGCTCGTCTGGCAGCCGGCCGGCACCGCCGGCAAGTACGTCCTCGACTCGGGCCGCGCCGAGGTCTTCGGCCCGGCCGACCTCCTCCGCTTCCCGGGCTGGTGGGTCTCGGTCAACGCCTACTTCGGCCACTGGTGGCGCATCGGCCTGGCCGGCCTCATCGTGGCGCTCCTGGCCGTCGCGGCGGTCCGCCCGATCGTCCGGCGTGTCGCCGAGGGGCGCCCGCAGCGGGCCGCGTCGGTCCCGCGCGGGACGGGGACTCAGCTCCGCTCGAGGTAGGTCTCGCGGTCCCAGGCGTGGACGATCGAGTCGTAGGTCTGCTGTTCGACCCGGGCGGCGTTGAGGTAGTGGTCGACGACGTCCTGACCGAAGATCTCGACCGCGGCTTTCGACCGCTCGAGCGCCTGGATGCCTTCCCAGAGCGCCCGCGGCATCCGCTCGACGCCGGTCGCGACGTAGCCGTTGCCCTTGAACTCGGGGGCGAGCGGCAGCTCGTGCTCGATCCCGTACAGCCCCGCGCCGATCATCGCGGCGTAGGTGAGGTAGGCGTTCATGTCGCCGCCGGGGAAGCGGTTCTCCACGTGGAGGCTCTTCCCGTGGCCGACGAGCCGGAAGCCGGTCGTTCGGTTGTCGCGGCCCCAGACGATGTTCACCGGTGCCCACGACAGCGACGCGTATCGCTTGTAGGAGTTCACGTTCGGGGCGATGAACGGCGCCAGCTCGCGTGACAGCGCCATCATGCCGGCCACGAAGTGGGCGAACGGCTTCGAGATGCCATACGGGCCGCCGGCCGCCTCGTCCGATGTCAGCGACCGCTCGCCGGCGGCGTCCCAGATGCTCATGTGGAGATGGCCCGATGAGCCGGTCCAGCGATGGTCCGGCTTCGCCATGAACGTGATCCCCCAGCCGTTGAGGTAGGCGATCTCCTTCGCGCCGTGCTTGAAGATGACGCTCCGATCGGCCGATTCGAGGACGTCGTCGTACCGGATGTTCACTTCGTGCTGCCCGGCCGCCGCCTCGCCCTTGCTGAACTCGATGGGGACCCGCGCCTCCGTCATGAGGTTGCGCAGGAGACGATGGAGCGGTTCCGCCTTCGTCGCCTGGAGAAGGTGGTAGTCCTCGTTGTAGTAGCCGAACGTCTCGGGGATCGCCCAGCCGGACCGGGCCTGATCCTCCCAGGACGTCTTCAGCACGTAATACTCGAACTCGGAACTGGCCTTGATCGACAGCCCCATGCTCCGGGCGCGCTCCACCTGGCGCTTCAGGATGGTCCGCGGCGAGACCGGGATCTCCTCGTGGGTCTCCTCATCGATCGTGTCCGACAGGACGAGCGCCGTCTTCTCGAGCCAGGGCGGGACGCGCATCGTGTCCCAGACCGGTGACGCGACCCAGTCGCCGTAGCCCGTCTCCCAGTTCATGAGGCGGTAGCCGGCCGGGGTGTTCATCTCCATGTCCGTGCCCAGGAGGTACGTGCAGAAGTGGGCGCCGTGGTCGATGACCCCGTTCAGGAACGCGTCGCCCTGGACCCGCTTGCCCATGAGCCGGCCCTGCATGTCCGTGAACGCGACGACGATCGTGTCGATCCGGCCGTCGCGGACCATCGCCTCGAGCTCCGCGAGGCGGGGATGCTTGTCGTGGTGTCCGTCGCTGCTCATCGTTCCCTTTCGCTGAGGCGTCGATGCGAGCGCCGGGGGCAGGCGCCTAGAAGAGGGTGACGCCGTCGGCCGGGAGCGGGTCCTCGAAGACGGCGTCGTGGAGCGGGGCATTCGGCTCGTACACGACGGCCTCGGCGTGGCGCGTCACGTCCCCGCCGATCGTCTCGGTCAGGCGGAGGATGACGCCGTCGAGGCGGTCCACGGCGAGCTGGACGTGGAAGTCGGGGCGGTCCGCGGCGAGCTCCACGCTGCGCGGATGGTCGCATTCGACGACGAGGACCTCGCGGCCTGCCACGGTGTCCGTGCCGGAGATCCAGGTCTTGCCGGTCGCGAGGACGTTCTGGCAGTAACCGGCCGGGTGGATGAACGTGTCCGGCAGCGTCTCCATCGGCAGGGCGGTGAGCGGCTCGTAGACCTTCGAGGTACCGGGGAAGTCCGGGTCGTGGAGCCCCCGCGGCCGATTGCGGATCGGGCGTGTGGTCGCCAGACGGTGGGCCGCCGAGTACGTGCGGACGGTCGTGCCGTCGGACACCCAGACCTCGTAGGACGACGCGGTGCCGCGCGACGGCTCCGTCGTCGTGACCCGCGCACGCCCGGGATGCCTGATCGCGACCTCGGCGACGACGAGGTGCTCTCCGCGCGTCGTGAACGCGCGCTCCTCGATGCGCATCCGGAGCGTCTCGAACCGGAGCTCCGCGTCGCGCATGAACGAGAACAGGTCGGCGACCGAGGGGATCCCGCGGGCGAGCGCGGCCATCTCCGCGCGGCGGCGGCCGTCGACAGGGACGGGCAGGGCGGCGGCGCGATCCCAGATCCGTCTGGAAGACATCGGGCGGATTGTAGCCGCGTCGGGCGCCGCCGGGCGCGGCGACCTGCCTCTTGACACGCGGCCGCGCGGGCTCAGCGGGCCAGCGGCCGGCTCCAGCGCCGCGCATGGGTCACGGCCCGTGCGCCGAGCGACGCGTAGAGCCCCTCGGACGCGGCATTCGCCGTCTCGGAGAAGACGAGGACCTCCGGGGCGCCCAGCTCGGCCAGCCGTGAGAGCGCCGCGAAGCACGCCGCACGGGCAAGGCCGCGGCGCCGGTGGTCCGCATGGGTCCCGACGGGCTCGAGCTCGCCGATCCGGCCGTCCGGGTCCCACCACGCGTTGGCGAACGCGGCGAAGGATCCGTCGGGCGCGACGACCACCCAGTCGCGGTCGGGCGCGTAGTGGCTCCACGACGCAAGCGTCCCGAGCTTCTCGACGGTCATGCTCGACGGCGCGAACGCGGAGCGGTGGACCTCTACGCGAGCCTCGAGGTCCTCCGGCCAGCGCATCGACCGGATCCGATACCCGTCCGGCAGGAAGGCGGCCGGATCGGGAAGGGGCGGGCCGCCGCCCGCGGGGAGGGAACGGATCCAGTGCGTCATCGTCCGGTCCGTCGGGCCGTACCCGCGCCGGGCGAGGAGCGCGCGCGTCGGCTCATCCGCATCCATCGCCCACGTGACCGTCGCCTCGGGGGACGTCGTCCCGGCGACGACCGGGGCCC
>JBFKVO010000194.1:0-3601 GCA_041639095.1 Candidatus Limnocylindrales bacterium
CGGGGCGTCGCTTCCGTCGCCCCGAAACCCTGTGCGCCCATGACGACCGAGATGCGGTCGCCGGATGAGTGCCGCCGGATGGTACTGCCGGCGAGACGGCCAAAGGTACTAGTCGCGAAGGCCGTTTTCCAGACCTAATCGACGCGAAGTCCACCAGATGGCACTGCGAGCGGGGACCGATTGCGGTGCGTCGACGCACACGGTCCTGGTACCGACGGCCTCCGGTACCATGGCGGTCCCCGGCGAGCGGTGCGGAACACGGCCACCGCGACCGGCCATCCCGAGGCACGAGGAGCCCGTGACCGACCTCTCCCGCGACCCCTCGCCCGGGCCGGCCGGCGGCGCCGCCGGCGGCCCGGCGCCGCCCGCGCCACTGCGCTCGCGTGTGCGCGTCGCCGTCGCCGACGCGCTCGCGGCGGCGATCGCGGCGGGTCATCTGCCGGCCCCCGACGGTGACGCGGCGTCCCTGCCGCCGGTCGAGGTGGAGCGCCCGGCGAACCCGGACCACGGCGACATCGCATCGAACCTCGCGCTCAAGCTCGCCCGCCCGCTGCGCCGCCCACCGATGGCCATCGCCGAGGCGGTCGCCACGCACCTGCGGGGGGCCGCGGGCGACCTCGTCGCCGGCGCCGACGTCGCCGCGCCCGGCTTCCTGAACATGCGTCTCGCCGACGCCGCGTTCGAGGCGACGATCGCGGCGATCCTCGCCGATCCATCCGGCTGGGGACGGGTCCCGCCGGTCCGCCCGCGACGCGTGAACGTCGAGTTCGTGTCGGCGAACCCCACCGGGCCGCTGACGATCGGGAATGCGCGTGGCGCGTTCGTCGGCGACCTCCTGTGCCGGGTCCTCGAGGCCGGCGGCCAGCACGTCACGCGCGAGTACTACTTCAACGATTCGGGCGCCCAGATCGACAACCTCGGGGCGAGCATCCTCGCCCTGCGTCGCGGCGAGGCGATCCCCGAGGACGGTTACCACGGCGACTACGTCGTGACCCTGGCGGCGGCGCTCCCGGACGACGTCCTGGCCGCGGCCACGGCCCCGGGCGCCGACGGGGACGCCGTCGCGGGCCGCTGGGCGGCAGGGCGGGTCCGCGAGGGGATCGAGGCCAGCCTCGAGAACCTCGGCGTCCACTTCGACGTGTGGACCTCCGAGGCGTCGCTCCACGAGCATGGCTGGGTCCAGCGCGCCGCCGACCGGCTGCGGGCGGCGGGACATCTCTACGAGCACGACGGAGCGCTCTGGTTCCGCTCGACGACGTTCGGCGACGACAAGGACCGCGTCGTGATCCGGGCCAACGGCGCGCCGACCTACTTCGCGGCCGACATCGGGTACGTCGAGGAGAAGTTCTCGCGCGGCTTCGACCACCTCATCTACATCTGGGGTGCGGACCACCACGGGACCGTGGCGCGCGTGCGGAACGCCGCGAAGGCGATGGGCTACGACCCCGACGCGGTCCAGGTGCTTCTCTACTCGTGGGTCCGCTTCGTCCGCGACGGAACCGAGGTCGGGATGTCGAAGCGGGCGGGAACGTTCATCACGCTCGACGAGCTCCTCGCCGAGGTCGGCGTCGACGCGGCGCGCTGGTTCTTCGCGTCACGCGCGCACACGAGCGCGATCGACTTCGACATCGAGCTCGCGAAGCGCCAGTCGAACGACAACCCGGTCTACTACGTCCAGTACGCCCACGCCCGGATCGCGTCGATCCTGCGCAAGGCGGCCGAGGCCGGGCTCGCCCCGGCCGGCGACGTGGCAGGCGCGCTCGCAGGAGCGCCGGAGGCCGACCTCGCGCGGGCGGTCGTCCGCCTGCCCGAGGTCGTCGAGGACGCGGTCCTCGCCGAGGAGACACACGGCGTGACGGCCTACGCGACCGATCTCGCGACGATCTTCCACGCGTTCTACCGCGACGCCCGCGTCGTGGACGCGGCCGAGCCGGAACGCTCCCGCGCCCGCCTCGCGCTCGCACGGGCGACGCAGGTGACGCTCGCGAACGCCCTCGGCCTCCTCGGGATCTCCGCCCCCGAGTCGATGTAGGCCACGGCGGGCTGCCGCCGCGACGCGTCAGACGCCCGACACCCCGAACACGAGGTCGAGCCGGATCGCGGCCGCCTCGTCGGTCGCGGCGAGGACCGTCACGCGCGTCGAGCGTGGCTGACGGACGACGCCACCAACGAGCCCGCGCGCCTCGATCGCGGCCTGTGCCGCCTCGGCGAACTCGACCGCGTCGTCGCGCGTGTCCCACTCGGTGACGATCGCCACGGCCGAGGCCGTCGGGCTCTCGAGGAGGATCATGCGATCGCCGCCCCAGCCCGCCGCGGCGGCGGCGACGGTCGCGGCGGCGCGCGAGCCCGGCGCGTCGAGCCAGATCCGGAGCTGGTGCTCGCCGAGCGTGTCCTGGAGCACCTCGGTCCAGCCGGCGCCCATCTGGGCGGCGGCATTCGCCGGGATCGTCACGGCGATCGGGGCCTCGCGCGCCGCGTACTTCTCGGGATGGAGGATCTGCTCGCTCGACACCGGCGGGTCGGCGAACGCGGCGTCGACGGCCGGCCAGCCGCCGGACAGCTGGAGGCCCTGGACGAACAGCGTGCCCTGCGTGGCCGGGAAGAGGACCTGGGCCTGGACGATCTCGGGGATCCGCTCGAGCGCCGCGAGGGCGTCTGGGTCGTTCGACGCCTCGAGCAGCGCAGCGATCCCCTCCGCTCCGAGGTGGGCGAGGAGCCACTGGGTCATCAGCACGTACGCGTCGCCCTCGACGAGCGCGAGCATCGCGAGGATCCGGTCGCCCTGGTCGATCGGGATGTCCTGCACGGTCTCGAGGTCGAAGTGCTGGTCCTGGAGCGCGTGCTGGAATTCGTGGGCGTAGAGGACCTGCTCGAGGGGACCGATCCCGCCCGACTTGGACAGGACGTAGAGCCCCTCGGTCGCCGGGTCGTACAGGCCCGCGACCTGTGACTGGAGGAGGTCGAGGAAGAGATCCTCGAGCGTCGGTTCGCCCGTCATCAGCCCGAGCGTCCGGTACAGGAGCTCGGCCTTGCGGAGCTCCTCGGGCGGCGTCTCCTCCTCGATGATCCGGGCAAGGACCGCGTCCAGCTCGGCCTCGTCGACGAACCGCGGCACGACCGGGGTCCGCGGCTGGAGCCCGCGGAGCGCCGCGACCTGCTCCTCCACGCGCCGGTAGACATCCTCGGGGCGCTCGGTCGTCCCGGGCGTCGCCGACGGGGACGGAGAGGCCGGGGACACCGTCGGGGACGGCGACGGCGTCGAGGGAGCGGGGGTGACGGTGGCCTGGCACGCGCCGGCGACGAGCGCGAACGCGACGAGCGCCGCCGGCAGGTGGAGGCTGGCTCGGGTCGTGGAGCGGCCGGGTACGCCCCCTCGCGGTCGTCCCATGGGCCGGATTGTCGCATCGGTCGCGGATCGGCGGCGGGCGCCGATCGTCCCCCGTCGCGACGGCCGATTGGACCGGCGGCGGGGGCGCCGCCTCGGTGTCGCTTTCTTAACCGGTTGGCGTCTTGGACGGCAACGTCGGCCGGGTAGCGTGCAACCCGGACGAACCTTCGGGTTCCATCCTCCCTCCCTCCGACCGGAGGCGCCGATTGGGCA
>JBFKVO010000195.1:0-3580 GCA_041639095.1 Candidatus Limnocylindrales bacterium
GATCGCTGGGCCGAGCCCGGCCGGGAATGCGCCGCCGACGATCGACGAATCCGTGAGGTCGTAGATGACCGAGCCGACGGCGATGGTGGCGGGGATGCCGAACAGGCGCTCCGCCGCCGGGTTCCAGATGACGATCCGCGCCTCGAGGTCGGTCACGGTGATCGCGTCGGGGATCGTCCGGGACACCGACTCGAGTGCGTCGAGGATCCCGGCCGCATCGAGGCTGCCTCCGGGAGGCCCGACCCCCGTGGTGGACATGGGCGTATCCTACTCGGCGGCCCCGATCGTCAGCCCCGGCTCCGTCATCTGCCGGCGCGCGGAGTGACGACGCGGCGGACGAGACCACGCTCGCGCGGAGGTGCCCCCTGGCCTACGGACTGAGCGACGAGGACCGGCTGCTCCAGGCGACGGCCCGCGAGTTCGCCCAGCGCGAGGTCGCGCCATCCGCGATCGAACGCGACGCCGAGGAGCGCTTCGAGAGGGCGATCGTCGACCGGATGGGGGAGCTCGGCCTGACCTCCGCTCCGCTGCCGACCGAGGTCGGCGGGGGCGGATTCAGCTACCTCGGATGGTCGCTCGTGATGGAGGAGCTCGGCGCCGCGGACATGGCGACCGCCGTGACGCTGTCGGTCCACATCCTCGCGCAGTTCCCGATCGTCACATGGGGCACGCCCGAGCAGCGTGAGCGGTGGCTGCCGCCGATGGTCGCGGGCGAGGCGCTCGGCGCGTTCGCGCTCACCGAGCCGACGGCGGGGAGCGACGCGTCCGCGATCCGCCTCCGCGCGACGCCCGTCACGACCGACGACGGCGCGCCGGGCTACCGCCTCGACGGGACGAAGATCTGGATCACGAACGCGCCCGAGGCCGCGCACTACCTGGTGTTCGCGACGCTCGATCCCGAGGCGGGGTCGAAGGGGATGGTCGCGCTCCTCGTGCGCGCAGGGACCTCCGGGTTCACGTTCGGGGCCCACGAGCGGAAGATGGGGATCCGCTCCACGCCCGCGGCCGAGCTGGTCTTCGATGGCGCGGTCGTGCCCGCCGCGGACCGGCTCGGCGACGAGGGCGATGGCTACCGGATCGCGCTGTCCGCGCTCGCCGAGGGACGCATCTCGATCGCGGCTGCGTGTGTCGGCCTGGCGCGCTCCGCGCTCGAGCAGGCGGCCGCGTACGTGCAGGAGCGCCGGGCGTTCGGCGGGCCGCTCGCCGACCAGCAGGGAGTGCGCTTCATGCTCGCCGAGATGGCCCGCGACGTGGCCGCGGCTCGGGCGGTGACCCGCGACGCGGCCGCGGCCAAGGATCGCGGCGACCCGCTGGCGGAGGTCTCGTCGATCGCGAAGTGGACGGCGTCCGATGCCGCGATGCGGGTCACGACCGACGCGGTGCAGCTGTTCGGCGCGACCGGCTACTCGCGAGAGGCGGGGATCGAGCGGCTCATGCGCGACGCGAAGGGCGCCCAGATCTACGAGGGCACGAACCAGATCCACCGCCTCATCGTCGCCGACGAGCTGCTGTCGAGGGTGCGTCGCGGCTGACGGTCCCAGGCTGCACTGCAGCCGGAGCCGCTCGAGCGTGTAGATTCGGACGCATGAGCGGCTCGAACGGCGACGTCTTCATCGTCAGCGCCGCGCGAACCCCGATCGGCAGGTTCGGGGGCGCGCTGTCCACGACGCCGGCTGTCGAGCTCGGTGGGATCGCGATCCGCGCCGCCGTCGAGCGCGCGGGCCTGCCCGAAGGCACCCCGGTCGACGAGGTCCTCATGGGCCAGGTCATCCAGGCGGGCGTGGGCCAGGCGCCCGCGCGCCAGGCGGCGCTCCGGGCCGGGCTCCCGGACGCGACGAGCGCCACGACGATCAACCGCGTCTGCGGGTCGGGGCTGAAGGCGATCATGCTCGCGGCGGCCGAGATCCGGGCCGGCGACGCGGAGGTCGCGGTCGCGGGCGGCATGGAGAGCATGAACCTCGCGCCGTTCCTGCTCCCGAAGGCGCGGTTCGGCTACCGGCTCGGTGACGGGATCGTCCAGGACGCGACCGTCCTCGATGGCCTGTGGTGCAGCGTCGAGGGCTGCCACATGGGGACCCATGCCGAGCGGGTCGCCATCTCGAACGCGGTCAGCCGCGAGGCGCAGGACGCCTTCGCGCTGACGAGCCACCAGCGCGCGATCGCCGCCATGGACGCGGGCCGTTTCGCGGACGAGCTCGTTCCCGTCACGATCCGCGACGCGAAGGGTCGCGAGACGGTCGTCGCCGAGGACGAGGGCCCGCGCCGGGACACATCGCTCGAGGCCCTCGCCCGCCTCAAGCCGGTCTTCGACCTTCCGGATGGCCCCGATGCCGGCGACGCCGCCGAGGGCACGGTCACCGCCGGGAACGCCCCGGGGATCACCGACGGAGCGGCGGCGACGGTCGTCGCCAGCGAGCGCGCGGTGGAGCGGCTCGGACTGACGCCATTGGCCCGGATCGTCGGCTACGCGCAGGCCGAGGTCGCCCCCAAGTGGCTGTTCCTCGCACCGATCACGGGGGTTCGCCGCCTTCTCGAGAAGACGGACCTCTCGATCGACGCCTTCGACCTCATCGAGATCAACGAGGCGTTCGCGGCCCAGACGCTCGCCGACGGGAACGAGCTCGGGTTCGACTGGGACAGGACGAATGTCAACGGAGGCGCGATCGCGCTCGGTCATCCGATCGGCGCGTCCGGCGCCCGGATCGTCGCGACGCTCCTCCACGAGCTCCGCCGGCGCCAGGGTCGCTACGGCCTCGCGACGCTCTGCCTCGGCGGCGGCGGGTCGGTCGCGATGGCGGTGGAGCGGGTCTAGCGACGCTGGTTCGTCACGGCGCCCGGCCATAGCAGCCGGCGGGTTGCATCCGGGTGCTAGGCTCGGGATGCACTCATCTCCGCGAAGGTTTGCCATCGTCGTGACCCGTCCCGGCCCGACCGTGACGGCCGGATGACCCGGCCCTCGAGACGCCGTCGCTCACCTGCGTTCGTCCTCCGCTGGGTGCTGCCCGCGTTCGCGGTCGTCGTCAGCGGCCTCGCGTGGCCAGCGATGCCGATGGCGTCCGTCGCAGCCGCAGCCACGCTGTCGTTCGCCCCGATCGGTGACGGCCAGGTCCAGGAGGCCTACCCGACGAGCAACTACGGCTCGCGGACGACGATGCGCGTCCGGATGATCGCCGGGGGGGCCGCCCGCTCGTATCTCCAGTTCCTCGTCAGCGGGCTCACCTCGGCGCCGACCTCGGTCGTGCTTCGGCTGTACGTGTCCGACGGCAGCCCGGACGGTGGCGGCGTCCATGCCGCACCGAACGGCTGGACCGAATCGACCCTGACGTGGGACACGGCTCCGGCGATCGGCGGTCCCGTCCTCGCCACCGCGGGGGCGGTCACGAGCGGGACCTGGGTCGACCTCGACCTCGGCGCGGGCGCCGTGAGCGGCGACGGCACGTACAGCTTCGCGATCGCCAGTTCCAGCTCGAACAGCACGTTCTACGCGACGCGTGAGAGCGCGAACCCGCCCGAGCTGATCGTCGAGACCGACGGCGAACCGACACCGACCCCGACACCGACCCCCACCCCCCCCCCGCCC
>JBFKVO010000196.1:0-3576 GCA_041639095.1 Candidatus Limnocylindrales bacterium
CGGATGCTCGACGAGTTCGGGATGCCGTACATCGAGGGCGGCTGGCCGGGCTCCAACCCGAAGGACATCGAGTTCTTCCGGGCGGCGCGGACGATGACCTGGCAGACGGCGCGTCTCGCGGCGTTCGGATCGACGCGCCATCGCGCCAACCGGCCCGAGGCCGACCCGAACCTCCACGAGCTCGTCGCCGCCGAGACCCCGGTCGTGACGATCTTCGGGAAGAGCTGGCTCCTGCACGTCACCGATGTCCTCGGCGCCACGCCCGCGGAGAACCTCGACATGATCGCGGAGAGCGTCCGCTTCATCGTCGAGCGCGGCCGCGAGCTGGTCTACGACGCGGAGCACTTCTTCGACGGGTACCGCACCGACCGCGAGTACGCGCTGTCCACGCTGCGCGCGGCCCGCGAGGCCGGCGCCCGCAGCCTCGTGCTGTGCGACACGAACGGGGGCACGCTGACGAACGACCTCGTCCGGATCGTCGACGACGTGCGCGCGAGCCTCGAGGCCGACCCCGACGCCCCGCCCGTCACGTGGGGGATCCACACCCACAACGACGCCGAGCTCGCCGTCGCGAACTCGATGGCCGCCGTCGCGGCCGGGATCCGCCACGTCCAGGCGACGATCAACGGCTACGGCGAGCGCTGCGGCAACGCGAACATGGTCAGCATCCTCGGCAACCTCGCGCTCAAGACCGACCACGCGCTCGTCCCGGCCGGGGGTGGCGCGCTCGAGGGACTGACCGAGCTGTCCCGCTCGGTGGCCGAGATCGCGAACCAGAACCCGAACGACTACCAGCCGTACGTCGGCCGTTCGGCGTTCGCCCACAAGGGCGGCGTCCACGGCGCGGCCGTCGCCAAGGTCGAGCGGAGCTACCAGCACGTCGACCCGGCGCTCGTCGGGAACGCGGGCCGGCTCGTCGTCTCGGAGCTGGGCGGCAAGGCGAACACCCGGATCCGGGCCGAGCAGCTCGGCCACACGCTCGACGGCGTCCTCGACCCGAAGGAGCTGTCGCGCCTCATCAAGGAGCTCGAGGCCGAGGGACTCGCGTTCGAGGGCGCGGAGGCGTCGTTCGAGCTCCTCATCCGCCGCCACCAGGCGGGCTACGAGCCGCCGTTCCGCCTCGTCGACTTCACGGTCCTCGTCGAGCAGCGCGACGGGGGCGACCTGCGTGCCGAGGCGACCGTCAAGGTCGAGGTCGCGGGCGAGATCCTGCACACGGCCGCCGATGGGAACGGCCCGGTGAACGCGCTCGACGCGGCGCTGCGCAAGGCGCTGAAGGCGTTCTATCCGGGGCTCGACGCGGTGCACCTGTTCGACTACAAGGTGCGCATCATCGACGGCGCGTCGGCGACGAGCGCCCGGACGCGGGTGATCATCGACTCCGCCGACGGCGCGCGAGAATGGTCGACGATGGGCTCCGACACGAACATCATCGCGGCGTCGGCGATCGCCCTCGCCGATTCGCTCGAATACGCGATCTGGAAGGGCGGCGCCGAGCTCCGCCGGCGCGACGAGCGCCACTTCACGACCCCCACGGCCGTGACCAGAACGGCCATGACGACCGCGGCTCCGCGGGCCACGACCGCGGCCCCGCCGTCCGCACCCGATCCCGAGAGGTGACCGACATGTCCGCACGCACCGAGGCCAGCGGCGTCCCCCAGTCGACCCCGACCCTCCATCTTGCGCGCTGGACGGTCACGTCGGGCAGCAACGTCCAGAGCCGGGGAGCCGTGGTGATCGCCGCCGGCGACCACCAGTGGGAGGCGTCGGCGGAGGGGAATGGCGCCGTGGATGCGCTCCTCCGGGCCGTCGATCGCGCGCTGCGCGACGTCCTCACCGGCCACCCTCGGCTCGTCGCCTACGACGTGCACGCGGTCGGGGAGGGCCCAGGGGCGGAGGGGCGGGTCACGCTCGCGATCGAGCCGCCCGAATCGGCGGAGGGTGCCCGTGGCGCCGGCCGCTACGAGGCGGAGACCCAGAGCACGAACATCATCGCGGCGTCCGTGGACGCGTACGTCGGCGCGATCAACGCGATGCTCGCCGAGGAGCACTGGGCGGGCGCGACCGACTCGGCGGGCAACCTCCGGCGCCGGTCGCAGCGCGAGGGCGCCCCCCGCCGCGCAGAGGTCGACAAGGTCGCCGCCCGCGAGGCCAAGATCGAGTGGTTCGACCGCTGACCGTGCTCCCGTGACCGGGGGCCCGATCGCCTACGCGGGCGAGCCCGGGGCATTCGCCGAGGACGCGGTGATCGCCGCCTTCGGCGGGGCCGCGCGGGTCGCCTGCGCGAGCTTCCGCGACGTGTTCGTCGCTGTCGACGAGCGACGCGCCACGGCCGGGCTGGTGCCGATCGAGAACGTCATCAACGGGACGGTCCGCGAGAACTACGACCTGCTCCTCGAGCACCGCCTCGAGATCCGCGGCGAGGTCGTCGTCCCGGTGGACCTCTGCCTGGCGGCCCTGCCCGGCCAGGGCCTCGACGAGATCGAGCGCGTCTACTCGCACATCCAGGCGATCGGCCAGGCGGAGTCGTTCCTCCGCGGCCGGCCGTGGCAGATCCTCACGACGTACAACACGGCCGGGGCCGGCAAGACGATCGCCGCGCGCGCCGAGCGTGGCGCGGCGGCCGTCCTCTCGCCGCGCGCGGCCGCGCTGTTCGGCCTCGAGGTCCTCGCCACGGACATCGGCGATCTGCCCGGCAACCGGACGCGCTTCCTCGTCATCGCCCGCCCGGGCGCCGAGGTCGCCATGCCCGGCGACGGGCGCGATGCGTCGGGCTCCGCGATGCGGACGACCCTCGTCCTCGCCGTGCGCAACGAACCGGGCACGCTGCTCGCGGTCCTCCGCGCGTTCGCGGACCACGGCCTGAACATGAGCAAACTCGAGTCGCGGCCGAGCCGCGAGCGGGCCTGGGAGTACGTCTTCTGGGTCGACCTCGATGCGGCCGCCGACGATCCACCGATGGTCGCCGCCCTCGGGGAGCTGCGCGATCGGACCACGATGCTGCGCGTCCTCGGGAGCTATCCGCGCCCGGTCGAGACCGACTGAGCCACGGCCGCGATGGAGCCGCCGGCCGCCGACGACCTCGAGCTCAGCCCCACCGACGTCGACCTCCTCGCGGGCGCCGGCGGGCCGGCCGCGCAGGTGGCGATGCGCCTGATCGTCGGCGTCGCCCGGGCGGAGGGAGCCGGACGGCTCATCGACATCGGCCGCAGCCACGTCGACGGCTGCCTCTACCACGGGCTCGCCGGCCTCGAGTTCGCCGAGCGGCTCGCGTCGCTCGGCGGCCGGGTGCGCGTCCCGACGACCCTCAACGTCGCCTCGCTCGACCTGCTCCACCCGGGACTCGTCCGGGCCGACCCGGAGCGACGGGCTGCCGGCCGGCGGCTCATGGACGCGTATGTCGCGCTGGGCTGCGAGCCGACGTGGACGTGCGCGCCGTACCAGCTCCCGGATCGGCCGGCGTCCGGCGAGCAGATCGCGTGGGGCGAATCGAACGCGATCGTGTTCGCCAACTCCGTGCTCGGCGCGCGGACGAACCGCTACGGCGACTTCCTCGACATCTGCGCGGCCCTGACC
>JBFKVO010000197.1:0-3558 GCA_041639095.1 Candidatus Limnocylindrales bacterium
CTCGAGGTCACGTTCCCGCGCCTCGGGCGGTCGGAGCCGCGCCTCCGGCTCGACGTCACCGGGGGCACGATCCGCCTCGCCGATGACGGCACGCTCGTCGTCACCTCGCAGACGGAGCGCGTGACCCTCCGCATCACGGCGCTGACGGTGGGCGGCGCTTCGGCGACGCTGACGATGCTCGACCCCGCGGCGCTCGTCGAGACCTACGACGTCGGGGCCGCGATCCTGCGACGCGACCCCGCCTACGACGCCCGGCGCGCACGCCTCGAACGGCTCGGCTTCCACGTCGCGCTCGCCGAGGGACCCTACGTCGTCCTCGTCCGCGATGGCGCGGCGCGTCCGGCGTCCACGCCATGACGGCGACCGCCGCGCCACACGCGACCGCCGCATGGCCGGTCGCCGCCCCGGCCCTCCCCTTCGCGCTCCCGGCGCGCCCGCTCCTCGTCGTCGGCGGGTACGGCTACAGGAACGCCGGCGACGAGGCGATCCTCGCCGGGCTCCTCCGGCTCGTCGGACGCGACGGCGTGACCGTCGTGTCGCGGCTCCCGGCAGAGACCGAGGCACTGCACGACGTGCGCGCCGTCGGCCTCGCCGCAGCGCCGAGGGCGCTCACCGCGAGCCGCGGGCTCGTCATCGGCGGCGGCGGCCTGTTCGGCGCCGACATGGGCGCACTCGGGCGGCTGCTGCCGCTCGTCGGCCTCGCGGCGGCCGCCACGGATCGCGAGGTCGCGCTCGTCGGCGTCGGCGTCGACCGGGCGGCTCCTCCGATCGCCGGCGGCCTCCTCGGCGCCCTCGCGCGGCGAGCGGTCGCGGTCGTCGTCCGCGATGAGGGCTCGCGCACGGCTCTCGGCGCCCACGGCGTCGCCGCCCTCGTCCAGCCCGACCTCTCGGCTCACGTCCCGTCCGCCGGTCGGGATGCCGGCATCCGGCGGCTGCGCGGTGTCGGGCTCGACCCGACCGTTCGGCCGGTCGTCCTGCTCTGCCTCACCGCGGTGAACGCGCCACTCGCGGCGCGCGTCGCAGCGATCCTGCCGGTCCTCGTCGACGCGATGCCGCGCGTGGACTTCTGCCTCGTCTCGATGAGCCGGCACCCCTTCGTCGCGCGCCACAACGACGCGATCCTCGCGCGCGCACTCGCGGCCGCCCGACCCCGGCTCCGCGTCCTCGAGCCGCCCGGGGATACCGGCGAGCTGCTCGGCATCTTCGAGGCCGCGTCGGCCGTCGTCGCGATGCGCTACCACAGCCTCCTGTTCGCCGAGCGAGCCGGCATCCCGATCGTGCCCATCGCGTACGCGGAGAAATGTCGCCGGTGGATCGAGGAGAGGCACAGGACGCCCGTCGAGCCGCACGTCGACGCGATCCTCGCCGGCCTCGAGCCGGCGCTCGGGACGGCGATCGCATGACGGGCACGGGCGAGCGGCGACGGGTCGGCCGGCGCGTCGTACCGGTCGGGTCGGGGCCGATCCTCCGCTGGGCGGCCGGCCTCGCGATCCTGGGCGCCGCGGTCACGGCCTTCGATGTCGGCGCCGTGGCCGAGCGTCTCGGCGGGACGAACGTCGTGCTCGCGGCCGTCGCGATCGCGGGGCTCGTCGCGGCGCACCTCGTCGCTGTCGTCGGCTGGCGTCGGCTGAGCCTGGCGTTCGCGGGGGTGTCCCTGGAGCCGTCGCCCGCCGTTCGCCGCTACTACGCCGGCCAGGCGCTCGGGACCGTCACGCCCGGAAACCTCGGCGCGGACGCGTACCGCGTCGCCGCGGATCCGGGAGGGGGAGCGAGGCTCGCGCAGCGCGCGGCCCCGATCGTCGTCCAGCGGCTCACGAGCGTCATCGCGCTCGGGATCCTCGGCGTGGCCGGGGCAGCGCACCTGGCCGCGCCGGTCGCGATGCCGATCGTCGCCGTCGGCGCGGCCGTCGCCGGGTCCGCCGCCGCGACCGTCGGGCTCGCCGCCTGGACGAGACGCACACGTGGCGGCGGCGCCGGTGACGCCGCGCCGGGCCGGCGCTTCCGGAGCGCGCTGGTCGACGGCATGGGCCTCGGCCTCGCCTTCCACGCGCTCGCCCTCGGCCTCGGGCTGCTGCTCGTCGTCGCCGTCGATCCGGGCACGGGTCGCTGGCCCGAGGTCCTCGCGGCCCTCGCCGTCGCGCGCCTCGCGCTGGCCGTCCCGCTCGCGCCCCACGGCATCGGGATCCAGGAGGGCGCCCTCGCGCTCGTGTTCGTGCAGCTCGGCCTTCCCGTGCAGACCGCCATCGCGGCGGCACTGCTGAACCGGCTCGCGACGATCGCGACCGCGCTCCTCGGCGTGGCCGTCCTCGTCGACCGGCCGGGACCGCGCCCGACCGCAGGGACGTCGGAGCCGACGCCGCCCGTGTCCTCGCTCGGCGCCTGAGCGGAACGGCCTCTCGGGAACCACCCCGGCCGCTCGAGTTCCGCGATGCGGAACCCCGCCCGCACCTGCCGTGGTAGATTTTCGGCTCACCCCGGGGCCCGACTCCAGACGCATTCGCGAGAGGGAGGCCATGGACCAGGCACCTGCCCGCCCCGGCGTCTCGAACGGCGCCACCGCCGCCTCGACCACCCAGCCGATGATCGATGTCCGCAACGTCGACAAGTGGTTCGGTGCCCTGCACGTCCTGCGCGGCGTGTCGATGCGCATCGACCGCGGCGAGGTCGTCGTCGTGATCGGGCCGTCGGGCTCGGGCAAGAGCACGCTCCTGCGCTGCGTGAACCGCCTCGAGCCGGTCCAGCGCGGCGAGGTCGTCGTCGACGGTCAGTCCCTGGCCGACCCGAAGCTCAACGTGAACGCGGTCCGCGCCGAGATCGGCGTCGTCTTCCAGGCGTTCAACCTGTTCCCGCATCTGACCGTGATGGAGAACCTCGTGCTCGCCCCGATGCATGTCCGCAAGATGGACCGGCGGGCGGCGGAGGAACGCGGTCGCAAGCTCCTCGCCAAGGTCGGGATCGAGGAGAAGGCCGACGTGCGCACGACCCAGCTGTCGGGCGGCCAGCAGCAGCGCGTCGCGATCGCCCGCGCGCTCGCGATGGAGCCGAAGATCATGCACTTCGACGAGCCGACGAGCGCGCTCGACCCCGAGATGATCAACGAGGTCCTCGAGGTCATGAAGGCGCTCGCCCGCGAGGGGATGACGATGATGGTCGTCAGCCACGAGATGGGGTTCGCGCGCGAGGTGGCGGATCGGGTGCTCTTCATGGCCGACGGTGAGATCGTCGAGGAGGGCACTCCCGAACACTTCTTCAGCAATCCGACCCAGGAGCGGACCCAGCGCTTCCTGAGCAAGATCCTGAAGCACTGACGGAGGCGCGCTTCAGGTCCAGAGGACTGCCGGTGCCCGGCCGGCCAACAGTGGAGGAGACATCCATGCACAAGCGAATCGGCGCCCTCCTGGGTGCCATCGTGTTCGTGTTCGCGGCCTGTACGACGGACGGCGGAGGCAACGGTGACAAACCGTCGTTCGAGGCCGGCTCGACGATGGCCGCGATCCAGGCCAACGGCAAGCTCGTCTGCGGCACGAAGTTCGACGTCCGCGGCTTCGGCTTCAAGAA
>JBFKVO010000198.1:0-3534 GCA_041639095.1 Candidatus Limnocylindrales bacterium
CCCGGGCAACGCCGAGCGCTCGTGGCCGTGGCCGGACATCGCGCCCGCGACCTTCGGCCCGCCCGACCCAAACGGCTCGACCCTGCGGCAACGCGTCCTGACGCCCGATGAGATGGCGGCGATCGGCGTACCCGGCTTCGAGGGCGGGATCCTCAACGTCATGCTGCGCGGGCCGGACGGCGCGCTCTACGGGCTCTCCGCCAAGCCGCTCCTGCCGGACGAGGCGGAGTAGCGAGCGGTCCGGATCCGTTCCGGGCTTGCGGAGCCGCGTCCATTCCCGCGTCACGCACCGATTCGGGCACGAGCGTGCACGACCGGTCGGCGACTTCGGCGCGAGCACGGCGGACTCGACAGGGGGTTGTGCACGCTGATCGCCGATTCCGTGCGTCAGGCGGGAATCCGGCGGGGCCGCGGCGTCGTGGCGTGGTCGCGCCTCGCGTGCCAGGTCGACTAGCCGGCTTCCGCGAAGCGCTCCCCGGCGTACGACACGAACCGCGTCTGGCGCTTCTTGAACCACAGGTCGAGCTCGCCCGTGGGGCCGTTGCGGTGTTTCGCGAGCTTCAGGTGGATGACCTCGCCGTCGGACTGGTCGGTCTCCTCGCCGGCGCGCTCCTTCTCGCGCCACAGGAAGAGGACGAGGTCCGCGTCCTGCTCGATCGCTCCGGACTCCCGCAGGTCCGACAGGCGCGGCTCCTTCGACTCGCGCATCTCCGGTTGGCGCGAGAGCTGGCTGAGCGCCACGACCGGGACCGACAGCTCGCGGGCGAGCGCCTTGAGCCCGCGCGAGATCTCCGACACTTCCTGGACGCGGTTCGCGTCACGCGTGACCGTGACGGCCTGCATCAGCTGGAGGTAGTCCACGATGACGAGGTCGAGGCCGGCCTCGGCCTGGAGGCGGCGCGCCTTCGTCCGCAGCTCCATCGTCGAGATGCTCGGCGTGTCGTCGATGTAGATCGGCGCCTCCGACAGCGCGTTCATCGCGGGGGCGATCCGGGCGAAGTCCATCTCCTCGAGGAACCCGTTCCGGAGCCGCTGTGAGTCGATGTTCGCGACGCTGGAGAGGAGCCGGAGGACGAGCTGCTCCTTGCTCATCTCGAGGCTGAAGATCCCGACGTGCCGCTTGTCGCGGACCGCGGCGTGCTCGGCCATGTTGAGCGCGAAGCTCGTCTTGCCGACCGACGGGCGAGCCGCGAGGACGACGAGGTCGCTCTTCTGAAGGCCGGTCGTCAGCGCGTCGAGGTCGGTGAAGCCGGTCCGGATGCCGCTGATCTCGCCGCGGTGGGCGTGGAGGTAATCGAGGCGGTCGTACGCGGCGTGGAGGAGCGTGTCGAGACGCGTGAAGCCCGCGGTGACGCGCCGGTTGCTGACCTGGAACAGCTCGCTCTCGGCGCGGTCGACGGCGTCCTGGATCTCGGCCGGGTCCTCGTAGCCGATCCCGGCGATCCGGCCGGCGGCACCGATGAGGTTCCGGAGGATCGCCTTGCGCTCGACGATCCGCGCGTACTGGGCGGCATGGACCGCGGTCGGCGTCTGGCTCGAGAGGCTCGAGAGGTAGGCGCGCCCGCCGATCGCCTCGAGGTCCTCGGAGCGTTCGAGCGTCTCCGCGACGGTCACGATGTCCACCGGCTCGCGGCGCTCGTAGAGCTCGAGCATCGCCCGGTAGATCGTCGCGTGGGCCTGCCGGTAGAAGTCCTCCGGGCGCAGGAAGTCGGCGACCTCGACGACGGTGTCGCGGTCGATGAGGATGGCGCCGAGGACCGATTGCTCGGCCTCGAGGCTCTGGGGCGGGAGGCGTTCGATCACGTGGCGATCAGCGCTCCGAGGGTGAGTGGGATCGCGGACGTTCTGGGTGCTCGGGGCATTGTCGCCCGGAACCGCGCGGCGTCCTCAACGAAGGTCGCCCCGGCGACCGCCCCGCGTCCACGACTTGCGCCCGGTGTGGGCGGACTGTGGACATGCGGCTGTGGATATCCCCAGCGCCGGCCCGCGAGCCTTCAGTCCAGCCGGCGGATGACGCCGATGAGCTTGCCCTGGATCCGGACGTCGTCGTAGTACTGGGGCGGGTAGTTCTGGTTCGCCGGCTGGAGCCGGATCCGGTCCTTCTCGCGGAAGAAGCGCTTGAGGGTGACCGCGTTGTCCTCGACCTGGGCGACGACGATGTCCCCGTTGCGGGCCGTGGACTGAGGCCGGATGAGGACGAAGTCGCCGTCGGCGATGTGCTCCTCGATCATCGAATCGCCGCGGACCTTGAGGACGTACGCGTCGCCGCTGGGCGCGAGCAGGTCCGGCACGGCGAGCGTCTCCGAGGCGTCCTGGTATGCCTCGATCGGGCCGCCGGCCGCGATCTCCCCGATGATCGGCAGCACGTGCGCCTGCGCCGCCGCGGACTGCGGGACGAGCTCCGACGAGAGCCCGAGCTCGAGCGCCGCCGTGGGCGTCAGGCGGATCGCCCGCGACTGCGCCGCGCCGCGCTCGAGGTAGCCCTCGCGCTCGAGGATCTGGAGATGGTGGTGGACGGCGGACGTCGAGGCGAGCCCGACCGCCTTGGCGATCTCGCGCACCGAGGGCGGGTAGCCGCGGGCCCGCAGCGTGCCGGCGATGTGATCGAGGATCTTCCGCTTGCGGTCCGCGTCGTGCTTCGTCACTCGGACCTCCTTCGCGGCCATCATACCGAACGGACGTTCGATGTCAAGCGACGCTCGACGGGTCGGGCGGCGGGCTACCATCGCGGCGATGGCAGCCTCCGACCGTCCTGGTGCCGGCCCGCTCGCGGGGATCCGTGTCGTCGACCTCTCGACGGTCCTCGCCGGGCCGTACTGCACGATGCTCCTCGGGGACCTCGGCGCGGACGTCGTCAAGGTCGAGCCGCCCGAGGGCGACGCGACGCGCACCTGGGGCCCGCCGTGGGTCGGTTCGGCCGCCGACGGCACGCGCACGGCCGCGTACTTCCTTGCCGTGAACCGCAACAAGCGGAGCCTGCGCCTCGACCTCAAGCAGGACGCCGGACGCGAGGTGCTCGCCCGGCTCCTGCGCGACGCCGACGTCGTCGTCGAGAACTACCGGGTCGGCGGGTTCGCCCGCCTCGGATTCCCCGACGACGAGCTCGAGCGGATCAACCCGGCCCTCGTCCACGTCGCCATCAGCGGCTACGGCCCCGACGGGCCGGATCGCGACAGGCCCGGATACGACTTCGTCGCCCAGGCGGTCGGTGGGCTGATGTCGATCACGGGTGACCCGGACGGGGTCGGTGGCCGCCCGACGAAGGTCGGCGTCGCGATCAGCGACGTCGCGACCGGGCTGTTCGCCGCGGTCGGGATCCTCGCCGCGCTCCTCGGCCGGGCCCGTGATGTCGCCGGAGCCGCCGGCCAGCGGATCGACGTGTCGCTCCTCGAAGCGACGCTGGCGATCCTCGTGAACCAGGCGCAGAACGCGTTCGTCACGGGCGTCGCGCCGGTCCGCCGCGGGAACGCCCACCCGAACATCGTCCCGTACGAGACGTTCGAGACGATCGACGGCGCGATCGCCGTCGCCGTC
>JBFKVO010000199.1:0-3527 GCA_041639095.1 Candidatus Limnocylindrales bacterium
CGACATCGTCCAGTCGCGCGGGTTGATCCGGTTCCGGATGGCGGCGTTCTCGGCGGGCAGCCCGAACGCGTCGAAGCCGATCGGGAGGAACACGTTCTTCCCGTGCATCCGCTGGTAGCGCGCGATCGCGTCGGTCGGCGTCTTGATGTACCAGTGGCCGATGTGGATGTCGCCCGACGGGTACGGGTACATCGTCAACAGGTAGTAGCGGTTCCTCGTGTCGCCGAGGTCCGTCCGGTGGAGGCCGAGCTCCTCCCAGCGCGCCTGCCAGCGCGGCTCGATCTCGCTCGGGTCGTAGCGCTCGATGCGGGTCCGCTGCGTCGTCTCGGTCACGTCTCGGTCACGTTCTCGTCGCGTGGGCTCGTGGCTCGCTCACCGGCCGGCGCCCCGGGAACGACGAACCCCCCGCCACGCCGGCGAGGGGTCGGTTCGGTCGGCGAGTCAGGATGATGGTGGAGCTAAGGGGATTCGAACCCCTGACCTTCTGAATGCCATTCAGACGCTCTTCCAGCTGAGCTATAGCCCCGCGCCGGAGCGGGAGTATAGCATCGGGGCCGCCGCGCCCGGCCAGGGCCGCAGGGAAGCGCCTACAGCTCGAGAGACCAGATGAGCATCGTCTCGCGGGCGTTCTCCCCGCCGTACGCGCCCCGCCGGACGCGGACCAGGGACGCTCCCATCCGCTCGTACAGGCGAGCGGCGGGGACGTTCGTGTCCTGGGTCTCGACCTCCAGCACGCGCATGCCGGCCGAGCGCGCCCAGTCCGCCACCGCTGCGATCAGCCGCGACCCGATCCCCTGACGCTGGCGGGAGGGATCGACGCGGACGTCGGCGAGCATCGCGACGTCGTCCCGACCCCCGAGGAGGTCGAAGATCGGAGCGTCCGGGCAGTGGCGGATCCCCATCGCGCCTCCCACGGCCCGGCCGCCATCCGACGCGAGGAAGAACGCCGTGTTGTGGGCGTCATGCGGGCAGACGAAGTCGAGCAGCCGAAGGATCTCGTCGCCGCGACCGGCGTAGTCCTTGACCCATGGCTGGGCGACCGCCTGCTCCTCGAGCGTGAATCTGCCGGCGGCCGCCTCCGTGACGGCGAGCACGGTTCGCACCTCGAGCCGCATCGGGACCGCGGCGTATCGCGCGAACGCCCCTCGATCGGTCGATGCGACGGCGACGATCTCGATGGCCATGCACGGCGCACCGTAGCCCACACGCGGAGGACGCGCGGCCGTCGCAGCTCGTGTCCGAGGCGGTCCCGGCCGCCGACGGGCCGTTCGGACCACCGGGCGGGACCTCGGACCCTTCTGCCGCGCAGCCCGCCTCCGTACGCTCGGAGGGCAGCGGCACGCATCGGGCGTCCGCCGAACGGCGGGCGGTTGCGCGCGTGCCACGGATCGGAGGGTTGACCCAGGGATGGCGATCGCCATGCGTCCCCCGCGCGACCCGGACCTCACGGAGGCGCATGCCGCTCCGATGGAGCAGGTCCTCGGGTCGCTCGACGCCGCCGTGGACGGCCTGACCGCCGCCGGCGCCGATGCGCGGATCGCGAGCTACGGCCCGAACCGGCTCACGGCGCAGCCCGGGGTCCCCGCCTGGCGGCTGGTCCTCGATGAGGTCCGCAATCCGCTCGTCCTCCTGCTCCTCGGCGCGGCGGTCGTCCTCGTCGTGGTGAGCTCCCTCGTCCCGGGCGAGGACCACGCGACCGACGCTGCCCTCATCCTCGCGATCGTCGTCGTCAACGGCACGCTCGGCTTCGTCCAGAACTTCCGCGCCCAGAAGGGGATCGAGGCGCTCCAGCGCCTCTCGGTCCCGCGCGTCCGCGTCCTGCGCGACGGCGTGCCCGCCTTCATCTCGGCGGACCTCCTCGTCCCGGGCGACGTCGTGCTCCTCGAGGAGGGCGATCGGATCCCCGCCGACGGGCGCGTCCTCCGCGCCCACGACCTCCGTCTCGACGAGGCGTCGCTGACCGGTGAGAGCATGCCGGTCGCGAAACAGGTCGAGCCGGTCGGGGCGGAGACGCCGCTGGCGGAGCGGGCGAGCATGGTCTATGGCGGGACGGTCGTCGCCTCGGGTCGTGGCCGGTTCGTCGTGACGCACACGGGGATGGCGACGGAGATCGGCGAGATCGCCTCGGCGGTCCAGTCGCTCGAGGAGGGGCCCACCCCGTTCCAGCGTGAGGTCGCGGACCTGGGTCGGCGGATCACCGCGGTCATCGGCGTCCTCATCCTCCTGATCGTCGTCCTCCAGCTCACGGTGGGAGGTCGCGAACTGCTCGAGACGTTCGTGACCGCCGTCGCGCTCGCGGTCGCGGCGATCCCCGAAGGCCTGCCCGTGATCATGACGCTCGCGCTCGCACTCGGGACGCGGCGGATGCTCGCACGCCGCTCACTCGTCCGCTCGCTGCCGGTCGTCGAGATCGTGGGCGGTGCGGACGTCGTCTGCACCGACAAGACCGGGACCGTGACCGAGGGCCGGATGACGTTGCGCTGCCTCGCCGCGGACGGTCGCGAGTACGAGGTGACCGGCGGGGCGACGACGCCGACGGGCGAGTTCCTCCACGATGGATCGGCCGCCGACCTGCGCGACAGCCCGGCGCTGCTCGCCGCGGCCCTCTGCAACAACGCGCAGCCCGTCGCCGACGGCGCCTACCTCGGCGACCCGACCGAGGTCGCGCTCCTCGTCGGCGCCCTGAAGGCGGGCGTGCAGCCCGGGGCGTGGGACCGGATCGACGAGGTCCCGTTCAGTTCGGAGCGAAAGGCGATGAGCGTCGTCGTCAGGCGGGATGGAGCATTCGGGGTGTTCGCGAAGGGCGCTCCGGAGGCGATCCTCGCGCGCTGCACGGCACTCGCCACGGACGCGGGCACACGTCCACTCGGCGACACGGATCGTCGCGAGATCCTCGCCGCGAACGCGCGCCTGGCCGACCGGGCGTTCCGCGTGCTCGCCCTGGCCGGCAAGGACGGACGGCCGGCCGCCCGGGACGAGATCGAGCGCGACCTCGTCTTCTACGGCCTCGCGGCGCTCGCCGACGCGCCACGACCCGAGGCGCCGGCGGCGCTCGAGGCGACCCGGCGGGCCGGGATCCGCGTCGTGATGATTACCGGCGACAACCCGCGGACTGCCGCGGCGGTCGGACGCGAGGTCGGCCTCGATGGCGCGGCGGTCGAAGGCCACGAGCTCGACGCGCTCAGCGACGACGAGATCGTCGACGGAGGCGCCGTGTTCGCGCGCGTCGAGCCCACCCACAAGCTGCGCATCCTCGACGCGTTCCGGAAGCGCGGGCACGTCGTCGTGATGACCGGCGACGGCGTGAACGACGCGCCGGCCCTCAAGGGCGCCGACGTCGGGATCGCGATGGGCGTCCGCGGGACCGACGTGGCGCGCGACGCCTCGGACATGGTCCTGCTCGACGACAACTTCGCGACGATCGTCGCGGCGATCGAGGAAGGCCGCCGGATCACCGCGAACATCAAGAAGTTCCTGAACTACCTCCTGACCGGCAACCTCGCCGAGGTCCTCGTGATCCTCGTCGC
>JBFKVO010000200.1:0-3513 GCA_041639095.1 Candidatus Limnocylindrales bacterium
AGCCAGTCCCTGTACGCCGTGAGCACGGGGTGGACGGAGACCGGGCTCACCTGGAACACGGCCCCGGGGATCCCCGGCTCGCCGCCGCTCGCCACGATCGGGTCGACGCTCAATTCGACCGGGACGTGGGTGGAGTTCGCGCTCGGGACGGGAGCCGTCCCCGGCAACGGCACGTACGCGTTCGCGCTCCGCAGCTCGGGGACCTCGAGCGGCTACTGGAGTACCCGCGAGGGCACGAACCCGCCCGAGCTCGTCGTCACGCTCGCGCCCTGACGTCCCGCGCTCCCCGGTTCCGGCCTCCGCCTGAGGGGACCGCGCGCCCTGGTCCGCTCCGGCCGAACGGACCGGTCGTCGGCCGGTCAGGGATCGGGCCACCACCGCCGGGAGCCTTCGACGGCTGCCGCCCGACCCCACCCGTCGAAGTGGTGCACGGGTGCACCGGAACGTGTCGTTTAGGCCCTGTGAAGTGCCCTCAGCGGGGGATTCAGCGGGTATCGTGGGCAGCGGTTCGGTCCGGCATGGTTCGCGGCCGAACGGTTCGGAGGGAGGCCCGTCGGCCACCGCCGAGAGGTTCGGTCCGCGACGGGCGCACGCATCGGTCGACCGCGTCGGGGAACGGTCAGGAACCCGCTGGGCGACCAGGGAGGGGAGGGCTAGATGCGCGTTGGGGTCGTCGGTCTCGGCTACGTCGGTCTCGTGACCGCCGCGGGGATCGCGGAGTGGGGTCACGAGGTCATCGGCGTCGAGACGAACCCGGAGCGACTCGACGTCCTCCGCGACGGCCGGCTGCCCATCCACGAGCCCGGCCTCGACGCCCTGATCGCCCGTCACCTCGCCGGCCGGCGGATCCAGCTCTCCGGCGACAGCGGCCGCCTCTCGAGCGTGGACGTCGTGATCATCGCCGTGGGCACGCACGACGGCAACGGCGGCTGGCAGACCGAGACGATCCGTCGAAGCCTCGCGGACATCGTGCCGATCCTCTCCGACGACGCGGTGCTCGTCGTCCGCTCCACGCTGCCGCCCGACTTCGTGCCGGCGCTGGCGGGCCTCGTCGACGGCCTGCGTACGAGCGTCGAGCGGCCGCCTGTGCCGATCCTCATCAACCCAGAGTTCACGCGCGAGGGCACGGCCGTCCGCGACTTCCTCGCTCCCGATCGCGTCGTTCTCGGGGTGGTGAGCGACGAGAACGGCCACGGCACCCGCGCCCTCCGCGACCTCTACCGCGCGGTCGACGCGCCGATCGTCGTCATGCCCGGGACCGACGCGGTGCTCACGAAGCTCGGCTCGAACCTGTTCCTCGCGACGAAGATCTCGTTCGCGAACGAGCTCGCGGCGATCTGCGACGCGTTCGAGGCGGACGTCACGACCGTCGTCGCCGCGATGGGTCTCGATGCCCGGATCGGGACGGCGTTCCTTCGCTCGGGCGTCGGCTTCGGAGGCTCCTGCCTGCCGCACCAGGTCTCGATGACGATCCGGGCCGCCTCGCAGGCATCCCTCGAGACGCCGATCCTGCGCGCCGTCGACGACGTGAACCACGCGCAGCGTCGCGCGTTCGTCGACCGCGTCACCGCGGCCGTCGGCGGCTCCGTCGAAGGCCGCCGTGTCGCGCTGCTCGGGCTGACGTTCAAGCCGGGCACGGACGATCTGCGCGACGCCCCCGCGCTCTCGATCGGGATGATGCTCCTCGAGGCGGGCGCCGACGTCGTCGCCTACGACCCGATGCCGACGGCACGGGCGGCAGCCCGCCGCATCCTGCCGGCGCTCCGGGGCGTCGACCATGTCGACGACGCGCTCGCCGGTGCCGACGCGATCGGCCTGGTGACCGAGTGGCCCGACTTCCTCGACATCGACTGGGTCCGCGTCCGCAGCGTCGCGCCGGCATCCACGGTGGTCGACGGTCGCAACGCCCTCGACCCCGCGGCGGTGCAGGCGGCGGGCTTCGCGTATGTCGGGTTCGGGCGGCGCGCAGGACCGGTCCTCGTGCACGGATCGACGGACGTGGTAGCTGCGACAGGCGAACGATGGGGCGGTGCGGTACCATGATGCGCGTGCAGGACCGGACGCCTGTGGTGGTCGGCCTGGTCGTCCCGCTCGCTGTGTTCGGGGGCGCCCTGGCGGTCGCCACCCTTCCGCCCGACTTCCCGCCCGCGCCGATCGTGCTCGCGATGGCCGCGATCCTCGGGCTCGGTACGGTCCTCTTCGTCGCCCGGTCGCGCCCCCTTCCGCTCACGGTCGGGGTGTCTGCCGACGGGTGGTCGGGCTTCGTGACGGAGCTCGAGCGCGCTCGCCGCTACGAGCGGCGGATGGCGCTCATCCGGATCGGGCCGGGGACCAGTCGAGGCCGTTCCGGGTCGTCACTCGGGGCACGGGTCCGCGGTATGACCCGACAGGTGGACCAGGTCTGGGAGGACCGCGACGTCGTCTACGTCGTCGTGCCCGAGAGCGGCGCCGACGGGGTCGGCCAGCTCGTCGACCGCCTCCAGGCCACGCCCGAGCTGCGCGGGATCGAGACGACCGCCGCGATCTTCCCCGAGGACGCGCTCACCGCCGGCGCGCTCCTGGCCGCCGTCCACACCGGCGTGCCCGACCCTGTCGCCCTGCCCGTGCGGATGAGTCGTGAGGTGCCGCCGCCGTCGTCCCGGTCGGGCGATCTCGCACAGCCGGCGAAGGACCTGCGGGCGTGACGTACCGCAGGCGCCGCTACCTCCGTGTGAAACGGGCGTTCGATCTCGTCGTGAGCATCCTCGCGCTCCCGGTCGCTCTGCCGATCTTCGCGGTCATCGCGCTCGCGGTCCGCCTCGACACGCCAGGACCGATCATCTTCCGCCAGCAGCGGACCGGACGGCACGGCCGGCGTTTCGGGATGTACAAGTTCCGGACGATGGTGCGGAACGCCGAGGAGCTGAAGCCGACGCTCGCCCACCTGAACATCCTCCCGCCGCCCGACTTCAAGATCATCGACGACCCGCGGATCACCCGGGTGGGCGCGTTCCTGCGCAAGACGAGCCTCGACGAGCTGCCCCAGCTCCTCAACGTGCTGCGCGGCGAGATGAGCCTCGTCGGCCCGCGGCCGACGTCGTTCGCGGCCAGCACGTACTCGCTCTGGCACACCGCGCGCCTCGAGGTCGCCCCCGGGATCACCGGCCTGTGGCAGATCACCGGGCGGAACCAGACGACGTTCGACGAGCGCCTCCGGCTCGACATCGCCTACGTCCGGCGGATGTCGCTCTGGTTCGACCTGCGGATCCTCGTCGGGACCGTCATCCCGATCCTCAAGCGCTCCGGCGCCTGACGCGCGGCGCCCGGCGCCCTAGCTGACGCTCCCTCCCGGCTCGGGGGCGTGGATCTCGACCGAAGTGAGGCCCATCGCGTCGAGCGCCGTCCGCAGTTGCGCCGGCGTCCCGGCCAGGATCGGGAACGTCCCGTAGTGGATCGGCAGGACGTGCTGCACCCCGAGCAGCTCGACCGCCTTGGCGGCCTCGCCGGGGCCCATCGTGAAGTGGCCGCCGATCG